>JAFXZK010000014.1 GCA_017541265.1 Bacteroidaceae bacterium
ATGGCTGATTTAATCAAAATTGCTGAAGAAGCATTTGCAACAGGCAAGAGTCATCCCGCATTCAAGGCTGGCGACACAGTGACCGTTGCATACAAAATTGTCGAAGGTAACAAGGAGCGCATCCAGCTCTACCGTGGTGTCTGCATCAAGATTTGCGGTCACGGCGAGAACAAGCGCTTCACTGTCCGCAAAATGTCAGGCACTGTAGGTGTGGAACGCATCTTCCCCCTCAACAGCCCCAACATCGACAGCATCCAGGTGAACAAAGTTGGTAAGGTACGTCGTGCAAAGCTCTACTACCTGCGCAACCTCACCGGTAAGAAGGCCCGCATCGCCGAGAAGCGCGGCGTAGCACAGAAGGAGGATTAATTTCCCCATTCTTCTTCGCTTCGCTCAGACGCAGGCGGAACTTACATCCGATATTCGGAAAAACAGGAAGCACCTGCACCAAGAAAGGTCAGGTGCTTTTTTCTTTAACCATTACTAAATAAATTATAAAATGAAAATAACCGGAACCCTGCTCATCGCCGCCATCGCACTTCTTTGCGCAAGTTGCGGCACCACCAATACCGTGCCCATCACAGGACGCAAGACACATCTGCTCGTCGATGACGCACAGATTCTCAGCCTCAGCAGCCAGCAATACCAAGAGTACATGCAGAGCACCAAGCTGTCGACCAACCAGAACAATACTGCTCTCGTGAGGCGCGTGGGCCAAAACCTCGCCACAGCCGTGGAGAATTTCCTCACGAACAACGGGTATGCCTCTGAAGTGCAGAACTTCCAGTGGGAGTTCAATCTCGTGGTCAACAACCAGGCCAACGCCTTCTGTATGCCAGGTGGCAAAATCGTTGTCTATGAAGGGATGCTTCCTGTCACCCAGGATGAGACCAGCCTTGCCATCGTGCTTGGGCACGAGATAGCACATGCCGTTGCCAAGCACTCTGCGGAACAAATGTCCAAGCAGATGCGCCAAGAGTACGCCGCGCAGATTGGTGGAAACCTACTCGCACAGATTGCACAGGCAAAAGGTGTAAGCAAAAACTCTGTCGCCTTGGTTGACGCAATTGCACAGCAAGGCTTCAATTTCGCCAACCTCAAATACTCGCGCGACAATGAGACAGAGGCAGACCGCCTTGGCCTTATCTTTGCGGCAATGGCAGGCTACGACCCGCAACTGGCAATTCCCTTCTGGCAGCGTATGGCTCAGTCAAGCACCAATCAAAAGAGTGAACTGTTCAGCGACCATCCTTCCGATGAGACGCGCATTGCAAACCTCCGGAAAGTAATGCCTGAGGCACTCAAATACTACAAACCTTCCACGGCGCAAACCTCTACAACAAAGAAGACTGCGACATCGAAGAAATAGTCCTCCTCATGACACAATCAGGACATGTGTATGTCTCTGGTTTCCAGACAAAGGGGAAACTCCCTAAAAAGTCCCTGTACTTATCGCCATAAGTACAGGGACTTTTGACAATAAGAACAGGGACTTATTGCGATAAGAACGGGGACTTCCTGCTCACGCCCAATTGTCCGTGTGCTGTCTGGCGGTTTCCTCTATTGCCTTTTCATGTCCAGCAAGGGCGGCAAAGGGGGCGAATTGTGCGGCGCGTTGAGACATTGACATCTGCGGATGCCGCTTTGAGACGTGATGCGGCAGGTTGATTATATCGTCGTAGGCTTCCATTGTAATACTTTGAACTATGGACTAAGAACTATGGACTATGAGCTACGCTTTGTGTCCCCCTATCTGCTGGTTTCTTTCTCTGGCCGTCGCCCCTTCGGCATAACTTGTCCCCTTGAGGATGGCGTTCTTGCCGAAACGCTGTTTGATGTTGAGCAAAGCTTCTTGCATACGGCGTTCCTTTTTGGTCTTCTCAAGATTTCCACTTGAAGGGGATTCCTTTTCACGGTCAGCAAAGAGGTCAAGCTGAATGGCTTTCTTCTCCTTAAAGTGAGAGTCGGACAGAACCTTTTCCTCTGGTATCACATGGTTCGTGCAGATATTCAAGCGACGTATTAATAAATCTTTGTTAACTATGCTGTCGTACAGCGACATAACCGCACAGATGATTTCTCTGCTTGATGAGGTGTGCCCATCAATGTTTGCTGTTCCATGAGCATGTTTTGGCACAGGTCTGCCATAGTGGTCTGTCACTATCTCGCCATGATAGAGCGAAGCAATTTCGGGGCGGGTAAGGCATTCGCGATCATAGCTGACGGAGAGCACAATCTGGTCTGTTGCCAGACGCTTCTCCACCAATTTAAGACTGATGGCATCCGCCATTTCCATCACCACATTCCTTGCCTTGGCGAAAGTATAGGGTTCGGCCAGCACTTGTCCGCTACTCAGGGAGTTCGTCTCTGGTCTGTAAGCTTTCACATAGTCGATGGTACAGGGTTCCCATCCCCAGGCATGGTCTATCAGAAGCTCTGCGTTGACACCAAACAGGCGGTAGAGCAGGTCCTCGTTCTCGACAGAGCAGCGGGCAATCTTTCCCATTGTGTCTATACCATAGCGGGCAAGTTTGTCTGCGATGCCGCGCCCCACTCGCCAGAAGTCCGTCAGCGGGAAGTGGTTCCACAGCTGCCGACGGTACGACATCTCGTCCAGTTCAGCGATGCGCACGCCGTCCTTGTCGGCAGGCATCTTCTTCGCCACAATATCCATCGCCACCTTGCAAAGATACATGTTTGTGCCAATGCCCGCCGTTGCCGTGATGCCAGTTTGCTTCAGCACATCACGAATCATATCCATGGCAAGTGCGTGGGCATCCTTCTTGTATGTGGCAAGATAATCGGTGACATCCATGAAGACCTCGTCTATGCTATAGACATGTATGTCTTCGGGGGCTATGTATTTCAGGTAGATATTGTAGATTTTGCAACTTACCTCGATGTACTTCGCCATTCTTGGCTTGGCAATGATGAAATCATTGCCCCGGACTTTCTGATAGACCTCGAACAGCCGTGCACGCCCGGGAATGCCGTAAGCCTTCAACGCAGGCGAGACGGCAAGGCAGATGGTCTTGTCTGTCCTGCTCTCGTCTGCAACGACCAGCTTTGCGGTGAGCGGGTCGAGCCCACGCTCCACGCATTCCACGCTGGCATAGAACGACTTGAGGTCAATGGCGAGATACGAGCGCATAACTCTGAACTATGGATTATTCAAACATGAATGTCTATCGGTATGCTGACTTTGACACAGAAATTCCTGCCCATTGCGGAGATGCCTTGTCTGCCTGTTACGGGGTTTACATCCGTGTATTTCAGTCGCGAAAGGTGTGGCTGATAGACTTTGTCAAAGAGGTTTTGGCAAGAGAGTGTCAGCTCAATGCAGTTGTGCCCAAAGATATGGAGATCCATGCCTGCCGATATATTGAAAAGGGCATAACCGGGTGTGGCTGTCTCCGTATCATCGAGGCCATAGAAATTGTTTTGGCAGAAGTTGTACTCCATTCCTGCTGCCAGAAAGGTTCGACGACAATGATTGCGGGCGAAGTTGGGGAACTCGTAGCGCACATTACAGGTCCAGCGAGGGGCAGGCATCATGGGGAGGTTCTTGCTCTCTTCCGGCTGATGGAGCTGTATGCCGCGCACATAGCAGAAAGCATTCTCGATATGCAATGGGTTGAAGGGATGGACGTCGAGCGACACCTCACCGCCCATCAAGCGTGCGTCGCCCTGACGATACTGGTAGGTGCGGTAGCCGTCGGTCTCATAATTAAGGCGCGAGAGGAAGATGTAGTCGCTGATCCAGTTGCAGAAGAGCGAGGCCTGAAGGCTCACGAAGTGCGATGTATAGTCGAGGCCGAGGTCGAGCTGCGTGCTCTTCTCCGGCTTAAGTCCGGCATTGCCAAGCTCATACTGTACGCTGCCTTCGTGTACACCGTTTGATGAGAGTTCGCTTACCGTCGGCGCACGGAAACCGCGTGCCACATTCAATCGCGCGTTCAACTTGTCTGTGAGGTTCCACACCGCACCCATGCTGCCTGTAACACCTGTGAAGTTCTTGTCCATACCCTCGAAACGAAGCGTGCCGCCCTCTATCAGCGAAGAGGTATTGAGGTGCCGGTTGTCGAAGCGGGCACCGCCGGAGAAATGCCACTTATTCCATTGCCACTCAGCTGTAGCGAAAAAGCCTATGTCGAAAAGGTGATAATCGGGTATCAAGTATTCCTCGCCCTGATTGATGTTTCTTTGCCACATACCGCCGATGCCAGCAGCGAGTTTCCAGTCGTGAGGCAGTGTGTGGAGGTACTTGATATCGTAGTTGACGGTATGCAGGCGCATAGCCAAGGCTACTTCGGGGGATTGTGGCAGAAGCGTCACAGCATCCTCCTCAACTTCAAACTCACGACGATAATTTTGCTGATAGCCAACGATAGCCTTCAGTGTTCCATTGCCGAAGTACCAGGCATTGTCGCTCACCACCTTGGTGTGTAGTACCTTCTGGAAAGCAGGACTATAAACGAGACTGCCGTCACTGGAGCGTTCACCTTCGGTAATGCCAGGTGTAAAGTTGACACGCGAGAAGCGAAGCCAAGCATGTCCCCATGACTTATTGATGCCCAACATGCCTTGCACATCGCGTTCCTTAAACCACGAACCGGGCACGCGGCCATCAATGTCATTCTTGTAGCACTGAGCCGCCTTGTCGAGGAAATGCCAGTTCCATATCCAGCCCTTCATGTTGCCTGCAAAGCCGACGCGATAGTCGTAGAGATTGTTGTTCGACTGGTACTGGCCGCCCACCTTTGCCTGCATCGTGCCGTCCTCCAGCGGACGCTCGGGATGCAGAATCATCACTCCCGCAATGGCATCGCTGCCGTACATCAACGAGGCAGGCCCCTTGAGCACCTCCACGGAGTGTACGCCCTCTTCATCTACTTCCAGTCCGTGCTCGTCGCCCCATTGCTGCCCTTCTTGACGAATACCTTGGTCAACGACCACTACCCTGTTATATCCAAGTCCTCGGATGACAGGTTTCGAGATGCCGCTGCCTGTGGTTATCTGGGCAAGACCGGGCAGGTGCCCGACAGCATCGACGATGCTTGTGCCTATCGTGTTATGCAAAAGCTTGGGCGAGACAACCATGAAGGGCGAGGCTGCATCCTTGAGCCGCTGCATGCCGGCTATGCCTTGTACCGTCACTTCGCTCAAGATGGCTTCCTTCATGGGGTTAATGCTGTCCTCCTGACAGTTGCTGTGTTCGTGAACGTGCTGTGCGCACACTGTCGTCGAGACTGCCCATAGGCAGACGCCTATATATAATAATGTGTTTCATATTGGTTTTGTTTAAGATAATAATGTGTCCTCCGCTGCACACTCGTCATGAATGGCAGTCAGAATAGTTTTTTTAATACTGAATGTCTGTATGGTAACTAAATAAAAGGGACGAACCTGTTTATTTCCCAAACAGCAGGAGGAGCACGAAGGCTGATGAAGCCGTAGCGTGCCAGACAAAGTGTCTGACGAAAGAAAGCATAAACAGCCTTACGTTTGTGTTGATAACAAAGCAGCACTCCGGCTGTGGTGGCGATGTACGTCAGCGTAAGGATTTGGCAAAGCACACATTGGTGCATACCATCCGAAAGCTGTGACAGGTGCCCGTGACACTGGTGATGCACACACTCGGCACACGTCTCGCCGTATTCCGCAGTCTCATGGACGTGGAGCGACGAGAGAATGAGCATCGGCAGATACACTGCCAATAGCACCCACGAAGCAATATGTCTCTTTGTTATCTTCAATTTAACCAATAAGTTTCAATATCTGTTTCTCTGTAGCTTCGGGCAGAATCTTTTTTAGCTGCCCGCAGAGTCTTTGGAACGAGGCTTCGGGCGAACGCTCACACCTACAGGCTTCCTTGCCGTAGAGTGCCTCGGGCGTGTTGAGCAGCGAACATCCCCAACCGTATTCCCTGCCGTGCTTGTCACAGGGATAGACGAAATCTTCCGTCACGACGTACGTCGCCATCTCCAGGCGGGTGATGTATCCGTCGAACTTCGACCTCATGCCTTTGCCGTTGAAGCCGCAAGCCGCCCTCAGCTCTCTGGTGATGGTGCTCCCCATCATTCTAAGGGTGTCGAGGATAGCGCCTTCGATGGTGCTGTCCCCGGGACTGGGGTACTTGCTGCGGCGGCAGTTGCAGAAGTCCGCCCACCACGCCTTGCTGATGAAGCCCGCCTTTCCTGCAAAGAACTTTCCATAGAGGCAGGGCATCTCGGTCACTATCTGCCCCTTCCACTTCCATAGCGGCCAGTCCCATCCTCCATCCGGGAGAACGACGTAGCGGCAGTCGTCATCGACTATCTCCTCTGCGCTGTAGCCGGGGATACCGCTGTCGAGCAGAGGCAGGAAGCCAATGTCATCAATAAGCTCCATCATTTCCACGACGGAGCCTATTCTGGGGAAAGAACTTTTCATTAGTCGAATCCACAAGTCTCCCCTCGGGGAGATTTAGAGGGAGCCTTATTCAGCGGCGAACTGGTCCTTGCCTACACCGCATAATGGGCACTCGAAGTCTTCGGGAACCTCTTCCCAGGGCGTACCGGGAGCGATGCCCTTTTCGGGCACACCTACTTCGGGGTCGTACTCCCAACCGCATACTTCACAAACATACTTTGTCATAGCTGAAAATGTTTAGATGGTTTATACTATAATGAACTGTTGTGTGGCAAAGTTATAAAGAATTTCATTAAAACATACACTTTGCCTCAACTTTTATATATTATTAAGTGAAAACAGTGATTTTATTTTGTATTGTACGCTCTTTTTTGTACTTTTGTGGCAAAGATTAATAAATTGTGAACAATGAATAGTGAATTAACCATGAACCGTGCAGCCAATAATATCCGCATCTTGGCTGCATCGATGGTAGAGAAAGCAAAGAGCGGACACCCGGGCGGAGCAATGGGTGGCGCTGATTTCATTAACGTCCTTTATAGCGAATACCTGCAGTTCGACCCTAAGAACCCCACATGGGAAGGGCGCGACCGCTTCTTCCTTGACCCAGGCCACATGGCACCCATGCTCTATGCCGAGCTTGCCATGATTGGTAAGTTCTCGCTCGAAGAGCTTCAGCAGTTGCGCCAATGGGATTCACCTACACCCGGTCATCCGGAAGTGTGCTACGAGCGGGGAATAGAGAACAGCTCCGGTCCTCTCGGTCAGGGACATGCCTATGCTGTAGGCGCTGCCATTGCTGCTAAGTTTCTCTATGCGAAGACTGGCAATCCGACCTTTAAGAAGGAAACCATTTACACCTATATCAGTGACGGTGGCATTCAAGAGGAAATCAGTCAGGGTGCTGCCCGTATCGCAGGCAACCTCGGTCTTGACAACCTCGTCATGTTCTACGATTCCAACGACATCCAGCTCTCAACGGAGACCTCTGTTGTTACTTGCGAAGACACGGCTGCAAAGTATCGTGCCTTGGGCTGGGAGGTGTTTGAAATCAACGGCAACGATGTAGCTCAGATACGTCAGGCGCTCGACAAGGCAAAAGCTGTCGTGGGCAAGCCGGCGCTCATCATCGGCCATTGCATCATGGGCAAGGGTGCTCTTCAAGCTGACGGAAGCAGCTACGAACGCAACTGCAAGACGCACGGCGCTCCTCTTGGCGGCGACGCTTATCGCAACACGATTACCAACTTGGGCGGCAATCCGGACGAGCCTTTCGCAATCTTCCCCGAGGTGGCTGCACTCTACGAGGCGCGCCTCAAGGAACTGGAAGGCATCGCTGCCGACCGTTATGCGGAAGAGGAAGCTTGGGCAAAGCAGAATGTAGAAAAGGCTGCACAGCTCAAGGACTGGTTTGCAGGTAAACTGCCCAACATCAATTGGGATAGCATAGAGCAGAAGCCCAACGATGCCACACGCAATGCCTCGGCTGCTTGTCTCACACTTCTCGCAAAACAGGTACCTAATATGATTGTCAGCTCTGCCGACCTCTGCAACTCCGACAAGACGGACGGTTTCCTCAAGGGCGGTGCAACAGTCATCTCGCGCAACAACTTTGGCGGAAACTTCCTGCAGGCAGGCGTTGCAGAGCTTACGATGGCATGTTGTTGTATTGGCATGATGCTCCACGGCGGTGTCATTGCAGCTTGCGGCACATTCTTCGTCTTCAGTGACTACATGAAGCCTGCCGTACGTATGGCAGCCTTGATGCAAGTGCCCGTGAAGTTCATCTGGACGCACGATGCCTTCCGCGTTGGCGAAGACGGTCCTACACATGAACCTGTTGAGCAGGAGGCACAAATCCGACTGATGGAGAAGCTGAAGAACCATAGTGGCAGGAACTCTGTGCTCGTCCTGCGTCCTGCGGAAGCAAAGGAAACGACCTATTGTTGGAAGTTGGCAATGGAGAACACTCAAACTCCGACAGCCCTAATCCTCAGCCGTCAGAACATCCAGGACTTGCCCGCAGGCAATGACTACGAACAGGTTCGCAAGGGTGGTTACATCGTGGCTGGAAGCGACGAGAATCCTGATGTTGTCTTGGTTGCTACGGGTTCCGAGGTCAGCACCCTCGTTGCCGGAGCTGAATTGCTGCGCAAGGATGGTGTGAAGGTTCGCATCGTCGATGTTCCCTCCGAGGGCTTGTTCCGCAGTCAACCTGTCGCTTACCAACAGAACGTTGTGCCTGTAGGTGCTAAAGTGTTCGGCCTGACAGCAGGACTGCCCGTCAACCTGCAGAGCTTCCTCATCGGTGCTGCCCCCGAGAGCAAGGTTTGGGGTCTCGAAAGCTTCGGCTTCTCTGCACCCTACAAGGTTCTCGATGAGAAGTTCGGCTTCACAGCAGAGAATGTTTACGAACAAGTAAAAAATATATTATGATTGGATTGGCAAGCGACCATGCCGGATTTGCGCTTAAGGAACATGTGAGAGAGTTCCTCACGAAGAAAGGCATTGAGTTTCACGATTACGGCACTTATAGCGAGGAGCGTTGCGATTATTCCGACTTCGGACATGCTCTTGCAGAGGGCATAGAGGCTGGCGAGTGTGAGAAAGGCATTGCCGTCTGTGGCAGTGGTGAAGGCATCAGCATGACGCTCAACAAGCATCAGAGCATTCGTGCCGCCCTCTGCTGGATTCCAGAGATAGCGCATCTTGCCCGTCAGCATAATGATGCCAACGTGCTTGTCATGCCTGGCCGCTTTATCACCAACGAGGAGGCCGATGCCATCATGGAAGAATACCTGCAGACATCCTTCGAGGGCGGTCGCCATGAACAGCGCATCGCAAAGATTCCTATCAGGTAAAGAACGGACAAAAGGGCAACAACCAATACAACGAAGACAGACACGACGCGTTGTGTCGCCAGTACTACAGTGGGAGAACTGGAGTTTTCCCGTAGTGGAACTCCGGTTCTCCCACGATGGTACAAGGGAACTTTGGCACAACATTTGTAGGACAAAGGCAAATGGTAAATTGTAAATGGTTAAATGGTAAATTAAGTAGATGACGACAAGTTTCTCACCAGACACGTTCAACATACTGAACTTCAGCAAAGAAGAGGCCAGCCGCCTGCATTGTGGCAGCGTATCGCCCCTGCATCTGCTGCTTGGTATCATCCGACATACAGACAACAAGGCAAGTCAACTCTTGGCATATTATCTGCCAGACGGCATCACGACACTCAAAAGTCAATTGGAACTGACAGCACGCCAGCATCAGGTGCTCATCTCCCCTACTCCTGCCGACATGAATTTCGACACGCAGGCAAACCGCATCATGCGTCTCTGCAAACTTGAGGCAAGCCTGAAGAAGTCCGAAACTATCGAGCCGATTCATGTCCTGCTTGCCATCCTGAAAGCCAACGACAACGAGGCAAGTGACATCCTGCAACGCATGGATATAACCTACGAGAAAGTGAATGGTGAATGGTCAATGGTGAATGGTCAATCAAATGACGATGATGACGAAGAAGACCTCGAACCCGTTTCTGCTGGTTTGGATGGTAACGTCATTTCCGTCCGCGTACAAAAGAAGCAGGAAAGCAAGACACCGGCTCTCGACAGCTTTGGCACCGACCTTACACTTATGGCGGCTCAAGACCTCCTCGACCCTGTTGTGGGACGCGAAAGGGAGATTGAGCGCGTGGCTCAAATCCTGAATAGAAGGAAGAAAAACAATCCTATTCTTATTGGCGAACCAGGTGTCGGCAAGAGCGCTATCGTGGAAGGTTTGGCCCAACGCATCATCGCGCATCGTGTCAGCCGCACCCTTTGGAACAAGCGTATCGTGGTGCTCGATTTGGGTAGCGTTGTAGCGGGAACCAAGTATCGCGGCCAGTTCGAGGAACGCCTCCGCTGCATCATGAACGAACTCCAGCAGAACCCTGATATCATCGTGTTTATCGACGAGATTCACACCTTGATTGGCGCAGGCAATGCGGCTGGTTCGATGGACGCAGCAAACATGCTCAAGCCCGCTCTCAGCAGGGGTGAGTTCCAATGTATCGGTGCCACAACGCTTGACGAGTTCCGCAAGAGTATTGAGAAGGACGGAGCGCTTGACCGCCGTTTCCAAAAGGTTATGGTCGAACAGACAACGCCTGACGAGACACTTCAAATCCTTCAGAACCTCAAGGACCGTTACGAGAAGCATCATAATGTCCGCTATACCGACGAAGCGCTCAAGGCTTGCGTCAAGATGACAGGTCGTTACATTACCGACCGAAGCTTCCCCGATAAGGCAATCGACGTGCTCGATGAAGCCGGAAGCCGCATGAGAATCCAGAACTTCCCTGTGCCTGAAGAGATTACTCGCTTGGAGAAAATTGTCGAAGAGCTTGAGTTGAAGAAACTCGATGCTGCCGAGAAGCAGGACTTCGAGTTGGCTGCCGACCTCCGCGACCAAAGCAAGAAGGTTCAGCAGGAACTTGAAGAGGCTCAACAGGTCTGGGAGAAAACCCTCAGCGAAAGCGAGAAGAGCCTTATTGACGAACAAGTCGTGGCAGAAGTCGTCAGCACGATGACAGGCATTCCTGTGCAGAGAATCGGTCAGGAAGAGAACCAAAGGCTGCGAGGTCTCAAGGAAACTTTGCAGCAAAAGGTCATCGGTCAGGACGAAGCTGTTGCAACTGTTGCAAGAGCTATCCAGCGTAGTCGTGTCGGACTGAAAGACCCGCAGAAGCCCATCGGCACTTTCCTTTTCGTAGGGCCTACAGGTGTGGGCAAGACATATCTCGCCAAGTGCCTCGCAGAAGAGTTATTTGGGAAGGCCGATTCTATCATCCGCATCGATATGAGCGAATACATGGAGAAGCATACCGTCAGCCGAATGGTGGGTGCACCTCCGGGTTATGTGGGTTACGACGAAGGCGGTCAGCTCACAGAACAAGTGCGCCGCAAGCCCTACTCCATCGTGCTTCTCGACGAGATAGAGAAGGCGCATCAGGATGTCTTCAACCTGCTCCTGCAAGTTATGGACGAAGGAAGGCTGACCGACGGCAACGGCAACACGATTGACTTCCGCAATACCGTCATCATTATGACAAGCAACTGCGGCTCGAAGCAGATTCGCGACTTCGGTCGAGGCGTGGGCTTCCAAGACTTCAACGATATGAATACCGGCAAGAAGCAGAACCGCGATATCGTCAAGAAAGCGCTCGACAAGCAGTTTGCGCCCGAGTTCATGAATCGTCTCGACAACATCGTTTACTTCGACCACCTTTCGCAAGAGGATTTGCAGCGAATTGTTGACATTGAGTTGCGTCCTTTGCTCAGCCGCATCAACGAGCTGGGGCATTCGCTCGAAGTCACCAAAGAAGCCCGCGAACTGCTTGGCAAGAAGGGTTACGACATCCAGTTCGGCGCTCGTCCCCTCAAGAGAGCCATCCAAGACATGCTCGAAGACCCGCTCTGCGAAATCCTAATGGAAGAGACAGAACAAGCCATGAAACTCATTGCAGAAACTAATACAGAAAACCAATTAGTGATAAGTAAAAACACGAATTGCCATGAATAACCCACGAATTATCATGAATAATAATTATATGAATAATTACTTGGGCAATTATATGGCAATTACATGTTAAAGAGAAACACAAATTACCATGAATGCCTCACGAATTATCCATTAATAAAATTATATGAACAATAACATGGACTATTATATGGTAATTATATGTTAAAGAAAAACGAACCATTTTGTTATTTAATTTATACATGACAATTATAAGTTAAAAGGTATTATGAAAAGCGGTAACATCGGGGTTACAACCGAGAATATCTTCCCCGTCATCAAAAAGTTCCTCTATAGCGACCACGAAATCTTTATTCGCGAAATCATCAGTAACGCCGTTGATGCCACACAAAAGCTCAAGACGCTTGCAGGCAAGGGCGACTTCAAAGGCGAGTTGGGAGACCTGAAGATTCGGGTCAGCATCGATAAAGACGCTAAGACAATCACCGTTAGCGACAGCGGTATCGGTATGACTGCCGACGAAATCGAGAAGTACATCAACCAGATTGCTTTCTCGGGAGCCAACGACTTCCTCGACAAATACAAGGACGACGCGAACGCCATCATCGGCCACTTCGGTCTCGGCTTCTACTCATCGTTCATGGTGAGCAAGCAGGTCGATATCATCACAAAGAGCTATCAGGACGCACCTGCCGTGAAATGGAGTTGCGACGGAAGCCCAAGCTTTACCCTCGAAGAGGTTGGTAAGGCAGAGCGCGGCACGGACATCGTGATGCACCTCGACGACGACTGCCTCGAGTTCCTCGAAAAGGACAAGATAGAAGGCCTGTTGCGCAAGTACTGCCACTTCCTGCCCATTCCAATCGCTTTTGGCAAGAAGACCGAATGGAAGGACGGCAAGCAAGTCGATACCGACGAAGATAATATAATAAATAATGTAGAGCCGTTGTGGGCAAAGAAGCCTGCCGACCTCAAGGACGAGGACTACAAGGAGTTCTACCGCCACCTCTTCCCGATGGCCGACGAGCCGCTCTTCTGGATTCACCTCAACGTCGATTATCCTTTCAACCTCACCGGCATCCTCTACTTCCCGAAGATAAAGAACAACATCGAAATCCAGCGCAACAAGATTCAGCTCTACTGCAATCAAGTCTTCGTGACCGACGCTGTGGAAGGCATCGTGCCCGAGTTCCTGACCTTGCTGCACGGCGTCATCGACTCGCCAGACATCCCTCTGAATGTCAGCCGTAGCTACCTGCAGAGCGACGCCAACGTCAAGAAGATTAGCTCGTACATCACGAAGAAAGTCAACGACCGCCTCGCTGGCATCTTCAAGAACGAGCGCGAGGACTTCGAGAAGAAGTGGGACGACATCAAGATATTCATCCACTACGGCCTGCTGACCGAAGAGGACTACTACGACAAGGCAAAGGCCTACTTCCTTTTGAAGGACACCGAGGGCAAGTACTACACGCTCGACGAGTTCCAAGCCCTCATCAAGGACAACCAGACGAACAAGGACGGACAGCTTGTCTATCTCTATGCCAACGACCCCGACGCGCAATACACCTATATCGACGCAGCCAAGCAGAAGGGTTACAAGGTGCTCTTGATGGACGGTCAGCTCGACGCACCGCTGATTGGTATGCTTGAAAGGAAGCTCGAAAAGTCAACCTTTACTCGTGTTGATGCCGACGTCATTGAACGCCTCATTCAGAAAGAGGACACAAAGCGCGAGAAGCTCGAAGCAGAGCGCTCGGACAAGCTCTCAATCGTCTTCCGCTCTCAGGCTCCAAAGACAGAGAAGGTTGACTTCAATGTCGAGGCTCAAGCACTTGGCGAAGACCAATTGCCAGTCATGATGACGCAGAGCGAGTACATGAGAAGAATGAAAGAAATGGCACGCTTGCAGCCCGGAATGGCCTTCTATGGCGAGATGCCCGATATGTACAACATCGTGCTCAACACCGACTCACCGCTCATCCGCGAAGTGCTCGAGGATTGCGAGAAGAGCACCGAGGAAGCCCTCAAGCCCATCGAGGCTGAGCTGCGCGGACTGAATGCCCGTCAGGCTGTGCTGCGTCAGGAACAGGACAAGAAGAAGCCCGAAGAGATTACTCAGGAAGAGAAGGACGACCTGAAGAAGTGCGGCGAGGACATCCGTGCCGAGCAGCAGAAGCGCGACGACGTGCTGAAGGAATACGCCGAGAAGAACGACCGCGTGCATCAGCTCATCGACCTTGCCCTGCTCCAGAACGGCCTCCTAAAAGGCGAAGCTCTCACCCGTTTCGTCAAGAGAAGCGTGGAACTGATTAAGTAACCCCCGCTCTTAAACCCGATTTGGGTTATAGCCTTCAACAAAAGCCTCTGTCGATTAGTTTCGGCAGAGGCTTTGACTATCGTCTAACCTTGCTTCAATGTTCAATGATTCTTCCGCGACCACAAACTGTCTAAAAACGAAATGCCCCTCTTTTATATTTCATCCACGAATTGCACAGATTATACGAATTGCTTTTTCCTTTTTATTGGGCTTTTTCTACTTTTTCCCTCTTTTCGCTTTTCACTTTACACTTTTTATTGTATCTTTGCCCCGAAATAACAGAAAAGGACTATGGACTATAGGCTATGAACTCATATAGGCTCTACAGACTGATAAGCAAGAATGCCGACCTGAAGGCGGAGCGACATCCGATGCTCGACAAGAACCGCTTCATGAAATTCCTCATGGTCTTCATGTGGCTCTACTATGCTGCCATCCTGCTCTTTATGGGCGTGGTGATGGCTATGGGGATGCGGCACAGCTACAACGGTGTGGCGGCGTTCCATGTCTTCGACGGCGGGATGCTCTGGGTGCTGGTAATAGACTTCTGGCTGCGCTTCACCCTGCAAGAGACACCGGCACAGAACGCACAGCCCTACGCGCTGCTGCCCATCCGCCGCTCGTTCCTGATGAACGTCTATCTCACGCGCTCGGGCTTAGCTTTGGGGAATCTCTATTGGGGCTTCCTACTTGTACCGTTCGCACTTATCGCCATTGCCGTGCCGCTTGGCTGGGGTGCCACAATCGGCTGGCTGCTTGGCTGGTGGCTGCTTCTGGTCATGAACGGCTATGCCTACCTCTTCTGCCGTGCGCTTGTCCTGAAGCATTTGGCTTGGCTGCTGCTTCCTGCTGCCATTCACGGGGCTTTGGTTGCCATCATGCTCGTGCCGGACAAGAATCCGATCGACATGCCCCAGACGCTCTTCATGTACGGCTTCCTCAAGTGGGAGCTTTGGCCGTTCCTCCTCGTCGGTACGCTGATTGCCCTGCTCTATCTCGCGAATTACAAGCTGCAGATGGGCATGGTCTATGACGAGGTGGGCAAGAAGGAGGAGAAGGAAATCAAGCACGCTACGCAGCTGAACTTCTTGAACCGCTACGGACGGCTTGGCGAGTACTTCAAGCTCGAGATAAAGCAAAGGCTGCGCAACAAGACAGTGAGGATGAGCTTTTTCGTAGGCCTTGGACTGATGATAATGTTCAGCCTCATCATGTACTTCAGCGACGTCTATGACGGCTCGTTCATGCGCTCGTTCATCTGCCTCTACAACTACATCATCCTGGGCATGATGACGCTCATCACCATCATGTGCTACGAGGGCAACTACATCGACGGCCTTATGAGCCGCCGCGAGAGCATCCTGCAACTGCTCAAGGCAAAATACTACTTCAACGTCCTGTTGCTGCTCATCCCGCCCATCATCCTGCTGCCCTTGATGATTATCGGCAAGATGTCCGTCTGGATGAATGTCGGCTACTTCTTCTTCACGGCGGGCGTGCTCTATCCGCTCTTCTTCCAGATGGCAGTCTATAACAACAACACGTTGCCGATGAATACAAAGATAACGAGCAAGCAGGGCACGACGGCACAGCAAATCATCAGCATCGTCATCCTCTTTCTGCCGATTGGACTGGAGAAGGCGGCAACGGCTTTGCTGGGCGACCCCTGGGGCTATGTGTTCCTTGCCGTGCTGGGTATTGCTGGCATCGCCACGCATCAGTATTGGCTGCGGAATGTCTATCAGCGTTTCATGGCACGGAGATACCAAAACATGGAAGGGTTTCGCGCTTCAAGGCAAAATTAAAAGGGTGAAAAAGTGAATAGGTGAAAAAATAAATTGTAAATTGTCAAATTGTAAATTGATTCGATGGATATAAAAATTAAAGACCTCAAGAAGACTTTCGGCGAAAAAGTTGCCGTCGATATACCAGAGCTTACTATCCACAGCGGCGAGCTGCTAGGGCTGGTGGGAAACAACGGTGCTGGCAAGAGCACCCTCTTCCGCCTCATCCTCGACCTCATCAAGGCAGACACGGGAACGGTCAGAATGATTGGACAATTGGACAATTTCATAACTGGACAATTGTCAAATTGTCAAATGATAGATTTGAATGTCGCCGAAACCGAGGTCTGGAAGGACTGGACGGGTGCTTTTGTTGACGAAGGTTTCCTCATCGACTACCTCACGCCCGACGAGTACTTCCAATTTATTGCCCGCCTTACAGACACAAGCGACGAGCAGCTTCAGGAGTTCCTCGCCCAGTTCCAGCACTTCATGGCCGACGAGCTGGCAGGGCAGAAGAAGCTCATCCGTACCCTCAGCGCCGGCAACAAGCAGAAGGTGGGCATCATGGCAGCTATGCTCCTGCGCCCGCAAGTGCTCATTCTCGACGAACCCTTCAACTTCCTCGACCCCAGCAGCCAGAACGCCATCAAGCACCTGCTGAAGAAGTACAACGAAGAGACGGGCGCCACCATACTAGTCAGCAGCCACAACCTGCAACACACGGTCGATATCAGCAACCGCATCGTGCTTCTCGAGCACGGCAAGGTCATCCACGACATCGACAACCGCGAGAAGCAGGCACAGACCATCCTCGAGAACTACTTTGAAATAAACGAATAAACAACCAACATAATTAACTTTTCTAAAAACCACAATTATGAAAAAGACAATGCTTAGTTTGGCAATTGCCTTTGTGGCAATGACAAGCGCCAATGCACAAACGAAGTTGTTAGGCAAGTTGGCAGACCTGAACATTCTCAATCACCTGACCGTAGGCTTGAACGTGGGAACAACCGGCATAGGAGCCGATGTTTCCATGCCCTGTACCCCCTTTGTTGATTTTGAAGCAGGCTTCACCATCATGCCGAAAATCAAGTACAGCACAGACATACATCCAAACGTGTCGAGCTATACGGAATATACGGGCGCATCAAGTGTTGTCCGGAGTCTTGGATTAAGCAATGTACCCATTCAAGGCAAGCTGAACATGGTAAACGGAAAATTCCTGATTAATGTCTATCCCGTTCCTAAGCTCAGCAATTTCCATATCACAGCCGGTGCATATTTCGGTAGAGGCAACATTGTAGATGTCTATAACACCGTGTATGGACAATTAAGTCCAATCAACACGGCAAACAACGAAATTGCCAACTACAATCTCAACTATGCCATTCCCAACAATCTCCCGACGCAACAAAGAATCGGCGTTGAGCTTGGCGACTATCTGCTTACCCCAAATGCATTTGGCAATGCCAGTGCATCACTGAAGACCCATGGCTTCAAGCCATATCTTGGCATCGGTTTTGGTCGTGCAACGACAAAAACCAAGCGTATCGGATTCAAGTTCGACCTGGGCGCCTTGTTCTGGGGTTCTCCTGAAATTGTCGACCACAACGGCGTGTCCCTCTCGAAGCAGAACTGGAACGGCAAGGACGGCGGCGCTTTCCGCGTTATCAGCAAGATTAAGGTCTATCCCGTCCTGAACTTCCGCCTCTGTGGCAGAATCTTCTAAATGTACAATTTAGCCATTTACAATGTACAATTTAAGTACAAAAGGATTCATTTACAAATTCTTTTCCTTGTAAATTGCCAAATGGTTAAATTGTAAATAAATGGTAAATTGTAAATTGTAAAATTGTAAATGAAAGCGCCTCGCGGCATACCTTGCCTGATAGTATGCATAGCCCTGTTTGGTTACCTGTCCTCGGTGATGGGGTTTACGAACATGCTCAATACCATCATGCACACGGCACACGACCTGCTGCTCAACACGGTCTTCTACCTGATGGCCATGTGTGTGCTGACGGCAGCATTGAGCCGAATCTTCAGCGTCTTCGGCGTTGTCGATTTGCTGCAAAGGATGCTCAAGCCCGTGCTGCGGCCGCTGTTCAATCTGCCGGGCGTTTCCTCTGCCGGAGCCTTAATGACGTTCCTCAGCGACAAGCCCGCCATCATTTCCGTGGCAAAGAACCCGCAGTTCGCCCGCTACTTCAAGCGCTACCAGCACATCAGCCTTGTGAACTTCGCCGGCAGCTACGCCATGGGCTTGCTTGTCATCATCTTCATGATGGGGCACGGCTTCTACACGGAACCGATTTACGGCCTCGTCGGAGCCATCATCGGCAGCATCATCGCTACGAGGCTCATGCAGCGGCTTGTGCTCAAGGAATGTCCGCAGTACATGACAGAAAACGTGATAGAGGATGATGAACAAGAAGCGGCAAAGGCAAGTGGCAAATACGAGACACATCCCGACGACCCGCATCAGACATTGTTTGTGAAAGTCCTCGACGCTTTGCTCGATGGCGGCAAGACGGGCGTGGAGGTCGGCCTTGCCATCATACCGGGCGTGCTCATCATCTCCACGCTCGTCATGACGCTTACTTTCGGCAGCGACCCCGATACGGGAACATATACCGGCGAAGCCTATCAGGGCACGGAACTTCTCCCCTATCTGGCGGGCAAGGCAAGTTTCGTGTTCCATTGGCTCTTCGGGTTCAAGGCAAGCGAACTCGTGGCCTTCCCCATCACGGCGCTCGGGACGGTCGGCGCCGCCCTCGGCCTCATTCCCGAGATGATGAGTAAAGGCATCATCGACAGCAACGCCATTGCCGTCTTCACCGCGATGGGCATGTGCTGGAGCGGGTTCCTCAGTGCTGATGCCGCCACGCTTGACAGCCTCGGCTACCGTCACTTCATCTCGCGCTCCTTCACCTGCACTTTCATCGGAGGAATTGCGGCAGGCGTCATTACGCATTGGCTATACTTTTTCATAACCTATGCCCTTGAAGCCCACTGCCTATAGGTCGCAGGAATTGGCAGCGAAGGGGGCGTTACTGACAGACAATCATAAAAGCAAAAAGCACTGACATCATGAAGAAGACCGCCTCACTTCTAACCGCATTCTGTCTTGCCGTCTTGGCAACAGCCAATCCCGTCGGCAAGCAAGCGGCACTCTACACAGCCCAAACATACATGCTTGAAAAGGGCAAGACAGTAGAGGTCTCCCCCGTTCCCTTTCATGAAGGGATGAAACGCAAGAAAGCCCAGTCATCCGATTCTTCCTCTTCCACGGGAGAGGGTTGGGGTGAGGCTTTCTACGTCTTTAATGCAGGAAGCGACGGCGGCTATGTCATTGTCTCTGCCGACGACCGCACAGAGCCAATCCTCGGTTACGTTGAGCAAGGCACATTCAACCCGGACAACATCCCCGAGAACATGCGCTCCTGGCTACAGTCGTATGCCGACCAGATTAAGTACATAGTGGATAATGACATACAGCCAGGCTCTCCCCTGCTCAAGAAACGCAACAAAGTGCAGGGCACAAGGCACAGCATACCCGAGATACTGACTACCCGCTGGAATCAGGGGCATCCCTACAACCTCACTTGCCCACACTATTATACCGACGAGGACAACGAAGAACATGAGTATCCGGCTACGGGCTGCACAGCAACGGCTATGGCACAGGTGATGAACTTCTACAAGTATCCTGCCCAGACGAAAGCAGAGATACCTGCCCTCACAAATAAATACACCTTAGAAAACGGCACGAACGAGAGCGTTACCACTCTTGCTATACCCGCAAACACTATCATTGATTGGGAGGAAATGAGCGACACCTACAATTGTTACGATGGTCACGCTCATACCGCACAGGAATATGCTGTCGCCAACCTGATGCTCTATTGCGGTCAGGCTGTTGGCATGAGCTACGGAGAATCTTCCAGTGCCAACTTCAGTGCCGAAGCCTTTATTAATTATTTTGGCTACGATGACAGTGCCTTCGTTGGTGAGCGTTACGACTATACCATCGACGATTGGTTCAACATGCTCTACGACGAAATAGAAGCCGGCTATCCCGTCCTCTTCTCCGGCTTCTCGTCCGGTGGCGGTCACGCCTTCGTGCTCGACGGCTTCGACGGCGACAACCTCTTCCATGTCAATTGGGGTTGGGGAGGCAGTAGCAACGGCTGGTTTCTTGTGGGCATTCTAAATCCCGACGACAACAGCGGCATTGGAGCCAGCAGCAGCAGCGACGGCTACAGCATGAGCCAGCGTGCCCTCTTCAACCTGCGCCTGCCCGATGATGTCACGGCAGAACCTGCGACGGCACTCACCATCGACAACGTCGAAATCAACGGCACAAAGATAAAATGCAACTTTATCAACTGGACAGGCTTCAGGAACGATTTCAACGGGGCAATCGTTAAACTCAACGATGACGGCACCCTCTCTCCCGTTGGCAGTATAGCAACTTGTAACAACCAGGCCAATAATTCTTACTTCAGTCATGAATTTGAAATCAAAAACAAACTTCCACAAGGCACTTATAAGCTTTCCCCTGCCAGCAAACTGAAAACAGCCAATGTTTGGCATCCGAAATACAACATGCGCAATGAGTACATCGAAGCTGTGGTCAAAGCCAATAAAGTGCCCACCCTGCGCTTCGTCACCCCGACGGAAGACATCAGCATCGAAGCCATCGAATTTCCGGGCACGCGCATCTTCGAGACAGAGCAGGAAGTGAAAGTGACCTTCCGCAACAATAAGAACGACGAATACTACAGAGAGATTTACCTCTTTGCCGGCAAGACAGAAGAAATGGTCTATACCGAAAGCCGCTCGTTGGTGACAGTTCGTGCGAGTGAGACCGTTCAGGTATCATTCTTCTTCACGCCCGAAGAGACTGGCACCTACAACCTCTGGTTCTGCACGAGCAGCGACGGCAGCGGACTGGTGGGGACAGGCACAATGGAAGTCATAACAAAAGATGAAGCCGTCACTCCAAACCTTTATGTCAGCGATTTCACAGTCAATAATGCTACCAATGGCATCGCCTACGGAGAACGCCTTGTCGGCAAAGTAAACATCAGGAACAGAGCGTCGGAGGACTTCAACGGAAAAGTTCTTTTCCAGATATGGAGCTATAAGGCAGGCGATGAATATGTTTGGAGCGGACCGAGCAAGACTGTCAGTCTAAGTATTGCAGCCGGACAAACGGTCAGCGCAGAGTTTAATTTTGACAACCTGAGCGAAGGATATACATACTATCTTCCCATTAACTATGTAGGACAAGAGGGCGAACTGGCAGGCGCTGGCATTTGGGATCACGAATGGTACATGGAGAACGGTGTGCTGACATGGAACAACAAAGGCACCATTAGCGGCTGGGCATATAACTCCTCGCTGACAACAGCCACCAACGCTTGCGGCCTCTACGCCGATTGCAGCAACTTCACACGTCTGACACCCAACAGCAATCCCAACACCATCTATGCTTTAGCCTCCAACATGAGTGTGCCCTCAAGCCTTGGCAAATTCAATGCAGTGAGTGGCAATCACGCAAACAGTATCAAACTGGTTAACGACAAGGCATTCTATGTTCCCGTGAACTTCAAGGCCGACGAAGCGACCTTCACCTATACCTTCCCAGCGACGGAGAACGGTACCGGTTGGCACGCCTTCACCTTGCCCTTCAAACCGACAGAAATCTCCGAAGATGGCAATCCCGTTACGCTCGACGATGAAAACAAACACTTCTGGATTTACGAGTTCGCCGCCCAAGGCGACAACGGCGAAGTCATCTTTGCGCCAGCCACCGAGCTGCGCGGCTCAACGCCCTACATCATTGCTGCCGACGCATCAATGGCAGGACGTGCCGTAACATTCAGCGCAACCGATGTTCCCTTCTACAAGAACGGCTCCGACAAAATGGTTGTCACCTCCTCGTCTTACAAGTTCTTTGGCACGACACTGGCTCCGACGGTAAAAGACTGCTATATACTGAATGCCGACGGAACAGCTTTCGAGTATATCACAACAAGCAAGACGCTGACAGCCCTCACCTCCTATTTCACCACTACGTTGCCTGATAAACAGCGCCTGCAAAGCATTGTGCTGCCAGAAGTGCCCAGAGTACCAGGCGACGTGAACGGCGACGGCGAGGTTGACCTCAGCGATGCCATTATGGTAACGTACTATTCGCTTCATGTTATCCCCAACAACTTCAAAGCAGCGGTAGCCGACATGAATGGCGATGGAGAAATTGACCTCAGCGATGCCATCATCATCACTTATATGAGTTTAGGCGTGAAATAGGTTTCCGGACAGATGCGGACAGAAGCGGACAGCGCTCCCCGCGAATGTCGTACCTTTGCATTGCCATTCGGAACGAGGCACGCCTAATTGCGCAATACGGCACGCCTAAAACCCCGATTAGGCACGGCTAATTGAGAGTTAAACAATGGAAGAAAAGGAATGGAAAAGAAGTTAAAAAGCTTCGCGCCTTAACAGCGCGCCTTGGTGCTAAAGCATCCAAGAAGTTAAAAGGAAGATAGAGGACTCTCGTTCGGGCGGATTTGCAATCCGACCGCATCAAATATAGGGATTTGCAATCCCGCAACTCTTGCAATATCGCATTTCAAATGCTTATATTCAATACTGGCGGATTACAAATCCGCCAGAACAGGGAAATGAAGGCGACCGCAACACCTGCAACAGTTGCAACACAAAAAAAGAGAGGCTTCCATCACGCGAAGCTTCTCTTTTGCATCGTCCTGATGCACTTATTTGCTGATAATCACGCTGTTTAATATAATTTAACATTGGGAACGGGGGTAATTGTGAAAAAAAATGTAACTTTGCCTGCGCGTATTTTATATTATAATTGTATATTAAAAACTCCGCCTCGGTGTGAAATGACGATTAACTGTTGAAAGAATAACGATGAAAAAGATACTGCTCCCCCTTTTGTTGCTTGGCCTGAGTTCAATGGCATTGGCTCAGGGCTTCATTGTACCCTTTGGTTATAACGAGCCATGGATGGGCAGGCTGCTCTTCAACAGTGAAGGCGGCTATGGCACCGGCGGCACTCACGACTGGGAACTGCTTTACGAGGCGCAGGCTGGCGATGTCTATACCATCACCATGCCCACCGCCTGCTATGACGGATATTACGGCAGGGTGCAGTTCAGAACGCCAATCACATTGCTTTCAGACCACACCTACCGCTTCACCATAGTGTTCCAGTCCAACAAGGCTCTGACAAGCGTCAATCTTGCCTTGAGCGAGAAGGATAACGACGACGTTTGCCTGACGGAAGCCACCTTCAGCCTCACTGCCGGCTCGAAGAAAACCATCTCCCGCACCAACTTGAGCGGCACATTCATCGAGGATGCAAAGATAGCGCTGGAATTCCCCACGACAGAAGACAACACCGTTATCACCCTTTCCGGCATCAGCATCTACGACGTGACAGCTGGTCGGGAGCTATGGACGGGCACGTCCTTCTTCAACTGGTGCTACTACGCCATAGAAGGAAACAGAATCAGAGACATGCAGATTGACGGGCGCACAGAGACGCTCAGCTGGACGCAGGCTGATTTCGACGACTCCCAATGGGCAGAGGCCCTCATGCCAATAGGCAGCGGGGACGTTTCCGGCGTGCAGACGCTATGGCCGGGCGGCAACAACACCAACCACTGGTTCCGCCGCGACTTTACGCTCGACGAGGTTCACCCCACCTCCAAATATGTCCTGCACGTCCTGCACGACGACAACTACCGCATTTGGGTGAACGGCGTCCTGTTCGACGAGGCAGACAACTGGACGACGGGCAGAGATGCCGTGAAGCTGGAGATTCCCGCATCGCTCCTGAATGCAGGGCGCAATGTCATTGCAGCCTACGTCCAGCAGAACTGGGGCGGCAAGTTCTATGACTGCGCACTGGCAGAGGAGCTGGACTACTACGAGGACTTCGACCCCGATGCCGACCTCACAAAGCTCGTCTTCAACGAGATACAGGTGGGCAACATCGACCAGTTCATCGACTACTCCTACAACTACGGAGCCTGGGCGGAACTCTACAACCCCACAGACAAGAATATGTCCCTCGACGGACTCTATATCACCGACGACCCGACAGAGCCTCGCAAGTTCCTGTTGTCCGGCGGCACGGGTGTTGTCAAGGCTGGCGGCTACAAGGTCATTTACTTCGACCATAACTCTGCCGACGGCACATACAGCGAGACGGCCAACCGTCAGGTTCGCTTCAAGCTGAAGAACGGCGGCGGCGACCTCTATCTCTTCAACGGAGCAGGCACTCTCCTGACCTCTGCCGACTATCCCGAAGCCATTGCCCGCTGTTCGTGGGCACGCATTCAGGACGGCAGCGAACAATGGGGCTGGACGAGCGAACCCTCTTTGGCCGCCTCGAACAACGGCAGCGACTTCGCCGACTTCCGCTTCGAGGCTCCTGTGGTAGATACCGACTCGCGCCTCTTCACTGCACCTTTCAGCATAAAGGTCAGCATTCCCGCAGGAGCGACTTTGCGCTATACCACCGACGGCACGACACCAAGCGCCACGAATGGCAAAACGAGCACGAACGGCACTTTCAATATCAGCGAAACAACCGTTCTGCGCTTCGTCCTCGTGCAGCAAGGAATGCTCCCAAGCCCTGTAGTGACGCGCAGCTACATCTATCGCGACCACGACTACTATCTGCCCGTCATCTCCGTTGTCACCGACCCCGACAATCTCTACGATGACATGATAGGTGTCTATGTGGACGGCGCAAACGGGGTGAGCGGACGCAACCACGGTGCCTCGAACATCAATATGGACTGGGAACGTCCCGTCAACTTCGAGTACATCACCCCCGAAGACGGGATGGTCGTCAACCAAGAGGCGGAGTTCACCGTTGCGGGCGGATGGAGCCGCCACTACGCACCCTCTTCTTTCAGGATAAAGGGCGCCACCCGCTACGAGGGCAAGAAGGCTATCGACTACTACCCCTTCTTCCGCTACAAGCCCTACAACAAGTACCGCATGCTAATGGTTCGCAACGGCGGCAATGACAACAACTCGCAGGCACACGGCCGTGTTCGCGACGCTATCACGCAGCAAGTGCTCATGTCCAGCGGCTTCTATTGCGACTGCCAAGACTACCAGCCCGTCCACGTCTTCTTCAATGGAGAATTCCTCGCCCAGCTCAACCTGCGCGAACCCAATAACCGTCATCACGGCTACGCCAATTACGGCTACGACGACGAAGAGATGGACGCCTTCGAATACTCAAACGGCTACTTCCAGAAAGCCGGCACAAAGGATGCCTTCAACCGCTGGCAGAGCCTTGCCGAGGGATGTTCTTCGCCAGCCACCTACGAAGAACTCAAGAAGCTCGTTGACATCGACGAGATGGCAAACTTCTTCGCTGCCATCAGCTACATCGGTTGCAGCGACTGGATTTGCAACCACAACAACGTCAAAGGCTATCGGTCTCTGCCCGACGGCAAGTTCCACCTCACCCTCCACGACCAGGACTGGGGCTGGAGCAACTCGAACGGGGTGCAACTCATTGAAGGCAACTACAGCAACGAACTGCTTGCCATCTATAATAACATGAAGCGAGGCAGCGCAGACTATCGGCGTCGCTTCATCGATGCATACTGCATCCTGAACGGCAGCGTCTTCACTCCAAGCCGTTGCCTCAGCATCGGCGACAGCATTTGCCGCCTCGTAGAGCCAGCCCTCTCGTGGGAAGGGAAAGCACCCTGGACTTCCTTTAACGAGCAGAAGAATAGCATGAGCGACCAGTCTTCCCGAAACGCCCGCATGAACTCGCTGAAAAACGCCTACGGACTCGGAAGCGGTATGGCGGTGAAGTTCAATGCCAACGTGCCCGGAGCTTCTTTCCTCATCAATGGGCAACCTGTACCCGGCGCCACCTTCGACGGCACGCTCTTTGCCCCCGTCACGCTCGAAGCATCGGCTCCCGCCGGTTATAACTTCGTTGGCTGGAGCAAGACCGGCAATTCCACGGTTACCAAAATACGCAAAGGCGATAGCTGGCGCTATTGGGACAAAGGTTCGCTCGACGGCACCGACTGGAAGACAGGTTCCGTCAGCAACTGGGCAGAAGGCCCTACCCCACTTGGTTACGGCAAGAACTCCATCGTCACCACCATTAGCTACGGCGGCAACAGCAGCCAAAAGTACCCGACGTATTACTTCCGTAACAACTTCAACATCGACGCAGTGATTTCCGACATCACTTCACTGACGCTCAACTTCACCGCCGACGACGGCTTTGTGGTCTATATCAACGGCGAGGAAGCCTGCCGCTACCTCATGCCCGATGGCGTTCCAACCTTCGAAACCTACGCCACAACCTACGCTCCTGACAATCCAGATTCCGGCACAATCGACCTGCCTGTCAACCTTCTCCAAAAGGGCGAGAACATCATTGCTGTCGAGGTACACAACAATGTGCCAGGCTCCACCGACATCTATTGGGACGCAGCGATAAGCTACAGCACTATCTCCAATACCGACATCGTAAGCAACGACCGCGCGCTTCACCTCGATACCGATGCCGACACGGAGATACGGGCTATTTTCAAGCCCTTGCAGCAGGAATGTCTCGTGGCAGCAGGCTCTCCACCTGTTGTGGTCAACGAGGTCAGCGCAAGCAATACCGTCGCCTCCAACGAATACGGCAAGCGCAACGACTGGATAGAGCTTTACAACACCACCGACCAAGACATTGACCTCGAAGGCATGTTCCTTACCGACGACCCCAACGAGCCGGAGAAGTATCAGGTGACGGGGGAGGCTACCATCATTCCCGCTCACGGCTATTATATCGTCTGGGCTGACAAGCTCGACCCCTTGCGCCAGCTGCACGCAGGCTTCAAGCTTGCAAACGACGACGAGCAGAGCGTCACCATCACAGCTGCCGACCACTCTTGGAGCAACACGCTCACCTATTGGTCGCATAACGGAGACGAGAGTGTAGGCCGCTATCCCGACGGCGGAAAGCGCACATTCCTGATGACACGACCTACCATCAGTGCCACGAACACCCTCACATCCTATAGCGAATGGCTCTGCGGCATTGATGAGGATTTCGACGAAGAGGAATACCTCAATAGCCTCATGTCGCTGATGGGCGACGTGAACAGCGACGGCGTGGTTGACCTCAGCGATGCAATCATGGTGACGTACTACTCGCTGCATCAAGTTCCTTCCAACTTCAAGGAAAGCGTAGCCGACATGAACGATGACGGCATGATTGACCTCAGCGATGCCATCATCATCATTTACAAGAGCCTTGGCGTGCTGCCAAACAAGAACCCCAATCAAGCCGGTGCAGCTGTCAGCGACTACTTGCAGCTGGACAACAACGATGGCTTGTTCAGTATGAGCTTGAGCAATGAAGGCACGTATCTGGGATTCCAATGCGACATCAAGCTGCCCGCAGGGGAAACGCTGACTTCTGTTGAACTCAACGACGACCGTGCCGGCAGACATACCTTGATTTCCGGTCAGCTCGAGGATGGCAGCTACCGCGTACTGGCATACGCTGCAAACGGCCAAGCCTTCTCCGGCAATATGGGTGAGCTGCTGGCGTTCACCATCGATGGGGAGGCACAAGGCGAAGTGAGCATCGAGAACATCTTCTTCGTAGATACGAATTTGGATAAGCGGCTGTTCGACAATCTCTCGACCATTGCGACAGGCATGCGGTCTGCTATTGTGGACACAGCCACAGGCAACAAGCCGATTTACGACCTTCTGGGACGTCGCGTGGATGGCAAGCGTCTGAACAAGGGCATCTATATCTCTAACAACAAGAAAACAATAAAATAAATATCATAAACTAAAATCACAATGAAGAGATTTTTATTCATCACAATGGCTTTGCTTGCGATAGTAGGCAGAGCTTCTGCTCAGGAGAGTGTCACCGTGAATGACATCACCGTTCCGCAAGGCGGAGAGGCTTTCCTTGAGATTAACTATTCGCTCGAAGGAGCTGGCCCGTATGTGGGCTTCATGTTCCTTGTGGACTTGCCCGAAGGACTTTCCCTGGCAGAAGACGAAGAGAACCCAGGTTATCCTTGGTACGACGAAGAGGTGACCGCCATTTCAAGATTGAGCATCACCACCACGCCTACAGGCTTTGCCGGCACACCCAAGACGGCTACTGCCACCATCAACGGCAACAGCGGCGTGCTGATGAGGGTCAAGGTGGCTGCATCATCCAGCCTGGCTGAAGGTAGCACCCACACGGGAACAATCAAAGAGCTGTCGTTCAACGTACGCGACGATAACTTCAACGTCACAAAGATTACGCTCAGCGATGTTACCTTCGGCATCACCATCGGCGAAGCTGGCAGCATAACACTCGACGAGAACTCTGCCACCCCCATCATGGATGGCTCGTTCGACAAGCTGATTATGAAGCGCACCTTCGCTACAGGCTGGAACACCCTTTGCCTGCCCTTCGATGTCGATGATGTGGAAGAAACCTTTGGAGAGGGTGCCAAGGCATATAAGTTCACAAAACACTCCAACGGAGACTTGACTTTCGCCCCCGAAACATCGCTTAGTGCAAAGACGCCATACATTATCTATATGCCTGCTGCCATTACGAACGACATTGTACTGGAATACATTGACATTGACGAGAGCAACACAAAGAGTTCATATACAGCCAAGAACGGCGCCTACTTCCGTGGCACATACGCTCCCATAGCAGCAGGCGAATGGACGAAGAGGCAGGACACAGACGACATCTACGGCGTAACTCCCGACGGCCATATCATGAAAGCAGGACCAGAAGCCAGCATCAAGGGCTTCCGCGCCTACTTTGACTTACCCGGCGGTGCTGAAGTCAAAGCACTTTGCCTCGAAGACGATCCTGATGCAATCTTTACCCTCCTCGGCGAAACGGGAGGAGAAGCTATATATAATGTAGCCGGACAGCGCCTGAACAAGAAACAGAAGGGTGTCAACATTACTAATGGCAAAAAGGTAGTAGTGAAATAAGAAATATCATTGTCTTAATATCTAAAACTCACATTATGAAAAAGATATATTTCCAACCCAAGACCATTATAGAATTGGCACAATGCGAGATGCTATTGGCTGCAAGCATATTGGACTCTAATACCGGTACGCAGAGCATCACGCCTATCAGCGATGATTCGTACAACGGCGAGTTCGCAGTAAAAGAATACGACTTCAACGACGTCTTCGCAGATTAATTCCTTGAGATAGTCTCAAAACAAGACGAGCCTCGAAAGTTCTTCCCGGACTTTTGAGGCTCGTTTTTTGTAATTCCCTTATTTGACCAATGTCTTTCTGCCGTCAGATATAAAGATGCCGCTTGGCAATTTACAATTTGTCGATTTGCAATTTGCGACCTGACGGCCATTCAGGTCGTAACAGGCTTTATCATTTTGTGTTTGAAGCTTTGAACTTTGGACATCATCTATGCCTGTTGGCAGCTCAAACTTCACTTCCACCAGAAGAGGACGATGATCAGAAGCCATAGGCTCATTGATGACTTGACGCTTCTTGACGGACTTGACAACACGGTTGCTGCCAATGCCATAACTGGCTATGTAGTCTATTATCTTGTTTGGAGACTTGGCAGGGAATGTATAGTTGGCACTGTTGTCTGTCAAACTGTTAATGAAAAAGAAGGATTTCTTCATTTCCTTGATGAGCTTGGAGTCCGGTTGGTCGTTCCAGTCACCGCAAATGAAGAAAGGCTTGTCCCATCGGGCAGCCTCTTCGAGGATGATGGACAGCGAGGTAAGGCGGTTTTCCTCTTCAAGGTCGAGATGGGTGCAGGCGAACACATACGCCTCGAACTCACATACAAGCAGCGTCCTTTTCTCTGCTCCTGGCAGAGGTATGTTTCGGACGGACAAGGGCTGTTCCTTGCTGAGGATGGCAACGCCGTATTTGCCTCCGGTAAGCGGAATGGCAGGGCCAAACGTGGCATACATGCCGACTTTGCTACCCAAGACAGCCGCCTGTGGAATATACCCGGAACGCTTCACACAGCTGTCAACTTCCTGCAACCCTACCACATCGGGTGTGGCATTTTGAATGACAGCAGCCTGTCTGTCCAAATCAATCACATCGTCCATTCCTGCCCCGTGGCGAATGTTGTAAGTCAATATCCGCAGAGAGGCAACATCGTCCTGCGAACAAGCAGTCAAACTGAAAAGCAGGCACAGAAGCATACCTGCATACATTAAACAACGGTTTTTCATAGTTGATTCCATTAGCTTTTATCTACTTTCCGCTGCAAAAACAGCAAACATTTTTTATAAGTCCCTATCTTTATCTTCATAAGTCCCTGTACTTATCCTCATAAGTCCCTGTACTTATCGCCATAAGTCCCTGTACTTATCCTCATAAGTCCCTGTACTTATCGCCACAAGTACAGGGACTTATTTGGCCATCCCCTTACAGACTGGGAATCAGCGACATTATGTCGTGACCACGTCATTTCGGATAATTAAATATTTTTATTACTTTGCCGCCGGACAAACGCTGGATATAGATTCCTCTTTGTGACGATTTATAATCCCTGATTTGGCGTCCCCCAAGGTCATAGACTTGACCCTGGGCACCTAACTGTGAACGCTGAATCTCATCGATGCCGTCTGCTTCTGCATCAATATCTTCGAGGATAAACTCGCATGGTGTCGTCTTGTCGGCATAGATGTAGCTGCCGACGTTTCTCGAGTTGAGGCCAACGTGCTTGCTGTTCTGCCAGCCGCAGCGAAGATAGGCATTGCCGTCCTCGAGCCGCTCCACCTGTATGTAGCCGTTCTTATCCGTCGGATTGGTCGTTTGCGAGATGATGCGCCAACTTGTACTGCTGTCGTAGGCCATGTAGTGCCCGCTTGCCTTCAGCTTGTAGAAAGCGGTAAATCCCGATGCCAGCGTAAAGGTGAAGACGTACGACTGGTCGTTCTCGTCGAACTCGCCTAAGCAGAAATGTCCCTCGCTGGCATTCGTCTGATAATGCAGGCAAAGCCCCGACTGCTTCTCGCGGATGCGGTAACGATGAGAGGTGTTGATGGACGAAATCCACCAATGCGTGCGTGGCACCATTGCTTCCGCCTCGACATATAGCTCGGCTGCGGAGGCGTAGCCTTTGTCGTCAACCACCGTACGCACGAGGAACTTCATGTAGCGTGCCTCGGGCTTGCTGGGGATGGCAACCGTCTGCTTGTCCGGCGAGTTGGTGAACGTGCCGCTTGCCGCTGGTTCGCCCCACAGATAGGGACTCGGGCTGAAATAGACTTCGTAGCGAAGTACACGTCCGTTGGAGCCGTCGTTGCGCCCCTTATAAGAGAAAGCCGTAATGCGATAAGTATGCTTCATGTCGATGACCAGCTCATGGGGGCAGTCGGGCGTCGTGGGATTGTATTGAGTGTGCCAAATGGTGCTCTCGTCGTCGTCGATGGCATTCGAGGCTATCTCATTGCCACCCTGCTGACTGTCGTAACTATAGACAGTCCATTCCGACTTGTCGACAAAGAAGCCGTAAGCCTTTTCGCCCACTATGCTCGGTGCAAGACCTTCTGCTTCTGCGTATGCCCTGAGCATACCGCCTCCGCGCATGTCGATGGGTTCCGTATAAGGCACAAAGTCGCTGCCGTCTAAACTATAATAGATAGTCGTGCCCTCTGGATTGTCGGAGCTGAGGACAGCGAAGCCGTGACCATCGTCGCCAAAGCGAACAGGCTGACAGACAGGCAGTCCGAGACTACCGCGCTGGGTGAGAATGGTGTCGGAACATTCCTCAAGTATTGGCATAATCATGAAGCAGAAGGGTGTCTGCTTGAGCTTCCGCTCGTAGCGGTCAAGCACGTCAGGGCCGCAGGAAGCGTTGCCGAGCGCACGGTTCCAGGCATCGAGCGAGACGACGGTAGTGCGCGGGAAGGTCACTTCGTAGGGATGTCCCTTGCGGCTGTAGGGAGCCGTGTAGATGTCCTCTGCCCGCCAATGTCCCACGGTTGTTGCCATTCCTGTCGGAGAGGCATACATCAAGCCCTTGCCTGCGCTTGTGGTGACTGCAAGCCAACGCACATCCTCCTTGTTGCCAGTCTCTTGCGGACGGATATGGTTCGTCCATTGGTCGGTGACGGTGCTGTGGTAAATGCCCAGATGTGCGGCATAGTTGCGGTCGCGATAGCTGTCGAAGGGACCGCGACCGAGCCAAGTAATGTTTTCTGCCGTCTGTGGCATCTCGAAACGGAAGCCGAACTTTGGCAGCACGGCACCCTCCACATTCGGGGTGGTCAATGTGCTGACGCTGATTGTGCCGTCGGGATAGACGCGGAACTGCTTGCAGACAGTGAAGATGAGGGCAGACGTGCTCGTCTTGTAGGTGTCCGTGATAGAGAGCTGAACCCAGTGCTTTGCCTCGTCCTGCTCCACCTCCCATGTGCCGCTCGTCATTGAAAGCGTGCGTACGCCCAGCGATTCCCAGTTGCTTTCCTGTGCCTTGTCGTTCTCCGTGGGGATGCGGAAGGTGTTGAGCTTCATGGGCTGATTGATGAGCGTCGTGCCGGCGAGCACATATCGCGAGAGCGTGCCGCCAGAGAAGGTCGCTGTGAAGTTCGCATTCTTGACGGTATAGCCTGTGTTTGTGCTTGTGACAATGAGTGTGTCCGTGCCTTCGTAACGGTACGCGAGGGGAGCCGTTGCTTCGCGAATGACGGCCTCCGAAGCTGCCACTTCATAGCCTGCTTCTGCCCAAGGCGTTGCCTCGCGCTGGGTCGTGGAGAAGCGAATCGTGTAGCGATGGGCAGGCGAGAAGTCGATACCCTCATAGGGAATCGTAATGGTCGTGCTGTCCCAAGGTGCGAGGTTGAGGTCATGAAGCAGTCCGCTGGCAACCTCTATGCCGTCCTCGCTTATAACATAATGAGTATCAAAGCCATTAAGTGTAATCTGTTGGAGTTTATTCTTCACGCGGAACTTACCTTCCTTGGCATTAAGAGGCAGGACATCAACGGGCTGATAAACGCCCTTCATGTTGAAAGACTTGGCGGTCGGCGTGCAGTCTGGCAGCACGACACCGTTACAACAGAAGCTTCCGTCGTTCGGATTATCGCCGAAGTCGCCTCCATATGCCCAGAAGTATTGCCCGGTCTTGCCCGGAACAGTCTTCTTCAGTCCCTGGTCCTTCCAGTCCCACACGAACTCGCCAACCATTGCAGGATAAGGTTCGTAAACCTCGCGGAAGTAGTCAATCTGGTTGCCCATCGAGTTGCCCATAGCGTGTGTGTTCTCGCACTGGATGTGGGGCTTGGGCGAAGTACTGTTCTTGCGACTTTTAGCCGTGGAGAGCATGTTGTCGTAGCTGCCGTACATCGTGCTCGTCACATCGCTCCAAGTGCTGTTGCCCTCGTAATGGGTGACGCGGGAGGTATCAAGTTTCTTGATGGCCTGCATAACGCTTTGAAAGTTGTTGCCACCTCCACTCTCGTTGCCAGCACTCCAACCGAAGATGCAGACGTGGTTTCTGAATGTCCTGACGTGCCTCTCGTTGCGCTCCACCATAGGCTTGCGGAACAGTTCAACGCTGGAGAGTCCCATGTTTCCGTGACATTCCACATCGGCCTCGGCAAGGACATAAAGCCCGTACTGGTCGCAAAGTTCATAGAAATAGGGATTGTTGGGATAGTGACTCGTGCGGACTGCATTGACGTTGAGCCGCTTCATGGTCAGCACATCCTGCAGCATCTCCTCGCGAGTGACAGTCCGTCCGTTCTCCTGACTAAAGTCGTGACGGTTAACGCCGTGTACCACAAGACGCTTGCCATTAATGAGAAGCGCACCGTCATTGCGAATCTTGACCGTGCGGAAGCCTATCTTGCAGGCTCTCATGTCTATCTGTTCCCCATCTGCCGAAAGCAGACGAAGGGTCAAATCATACAGTTTGGGGCGCTCTGCACTCCAGCACTCGATGCCAGAGAACGAGAAGGTTTGGGTGATACTTGCAGAGGTGGCCAGTGACTTGTCAAGCTCCTTGACGATGTTTTCACCGTCGCTAATGGTCATTCGAAGCGTCATGCCACTGAACGAAGCGCCCTCGAGGGTGACTTGCAGGCGGGCTTGTCCTGAAGTTCCTAAAGCTCCGAGTGAATTTGTCTGGAAGAAGAAGTCGCCAATGCGCGTGTCTGGAGCCGACCATAGATAGACGTCGCGAGTGATGCCCGTCAGTCGCCAATAGTCCTGACACTCCAGGAATGAGCCGCTTGTAAAGCGATAGACCTGCACAGAGACATTGTTCTCGCCATCGCGGACAAAGTCGGAAATGTCGAAGTCGCTGGGCAGATAGGAATCCTCGGCATAGCCCACGAACTGACCATTCACCCAGACATAGTAGCCGTGACCTGCTCCGTTGAAGCGAAGGAAAGTCTTTCTTCCCATCCAACCATCGGGAAGCGTAAAGGTACGACGATAGCATCCGACAGGATTCTTCATCTGTTCGTTGTAGGTATAGTCGTTGGGGCGCGAAGCCATCACAGAATAGCTGTCGGTATAGGTGAAGGGATAGCGCGTATTGACGTAGAGCGGCTTGTCCCAGCTCTTGCTCTTGCGGATGCCATAGACCTGCCAAGGCATGGGAACTGTGATGTCATCCCAGGCGCTGACGTCAAAGTCATCAGCATAGAAGCCTGCCGGAACCTTGCTTGGCAATGCACTCCAACGGAATTTCCACGTGCCGTTCAGGTCGAGATAATATGGCGAAAGGCTCAAGTCGAGTGAATGTGCCGATTCTGCATCCTCGAAAGGAATGCTCAAATCATGGCTCAAAACGCGATTCACAGAAGTGACGCTCACATCGTCCCACTCGTTCATTGTCTGTGAGAAAACTGCCAAAGGAACTAACCAAAGCAAAAGGAAAAAGTTCTTTTTCATTTTATAAAATATGTACATCAACGGCACAAAGATACTAAAAAAAATTGGAAATCAAAGAATAAAAATGAGGAAAAGTTGAACAACCCATGTTAAGTCGGAAAACATAACGTGTTCAGTTGGCAAACATAACGTGCCTAGTTTGGCAATTAGGCTAACCTAGTTTGGCGATTAGGTTAACCTGGTTCGCAACTCAGTTGTAGCTCTTTGCCGGAAGGCCTTTTGGAAAAAAGAAAGAGGCCTGCCTTTTGACGGGCAAACCTCTCAGGGTTGGAGTTGTGGAGAATATCGGGCTCGAACCGATGACCTCTTGCATGCCATGCAAGCGCTCTAGCCAGCTGAGCTAATCCCCCTTGCTGCTATTTGCTGTGCAAAGATACAAAGAAATTAAGAATAAAGAACGAAGAATGAGGAATTATTTTCACTTTAACGTATTTTTTTGCTCTTGATACATTATATATATATAGTTTTTTGTACCTTTGCACGCAAATACATCGTACATTGGACAACAATGCAAATCGAACATAAGACTATGAAACGACAAATACTGACCTTGTTCCTGGCAAGCTTCACCCTGTGGCTGATGGCTGTGCCGGCAATGCGAATACGTCGCAGCGTGACGCTCGACGACGGACGCACAGTAATGGTGACAGCCTTGGGCGACGAAGACTTTGACTACCTTAGAACCGATGACGGCGAGGTTGTTATTGAGAGAAACAATGTGTTCCACGCAACAGGTCTTACCGTAGATGAATACCTCGCCACCCGCCCCCAGTCGCTTCGCCATACACGAATGAAAGTGGGCAGCGTGGCTGCGGCTCTCATACAGCCTTACGGAACAAAGAGAATTCCTGTTATCCTTGCAGCTTTCAATGACAAGCCATTCACCATAGAAAATACGAACAAGAAGGTTCGAAACTTCTACAACGAGTTCTTCAACGGCACAGACATCTATACCTCCACCGGCAACTGGGGAAGCGTGCAGAAATACTTCATTGACCAAAGCTTGGGACAATTCCAGCCAGAGTTCTCCATCATCGGCCCAGTTTCCCTCGACAAAGACTATGCATACTACGGAAAAGATTACACTTTGAACAATAATAAAGACTCCTGCTATAACCAGTTCATCAAGGAATCCTTCACAAAAGCTCTGACATGGTCGGCAGACTCGTTGGAAGGTGATTGGACGCAGTTCGACAATGATGGCGACGGGAAAGTGGATATGTGTGTCATCATCTTTGCAGGACTCGGACAGAACTATACAAACAGCTATGGCGACAAGAATACTATCTGGCCAAAGGAGGTGCCTACGTCTTACACCATCAACGGTGTTACGCTTATGGGCTGTTCCACAAGCTGCGAGATGCGCCCAACGGCAACCAGTGGCGGAGTCATAACAAGCTGGCAAGCCGACGGTATCGGAGTAGTGGTTCACGAAATAAGTCATGCCATAGGTCTGCCTGATTTCTACGATTATAATAGTAAAGCCTTCGGCTTGGACTATTGGAGCATCATGGACTATGGCATGTACACAAGGCAATCCAAGGTGCCGGTAGGCTATACAGCCTACGAACGCGAGTTCATGGGTTGGCAGCAGACGGAAACGGTCAATGAACCCCGAACCTTGCATATCTCCCCCTTCGGCCAAGGCGGTAAGGGTTATAAGATTGTGAACAATGCCAATACCAATGAGTATTATATCCTTGACAACAGGCAGGCAGTGGATTGGGACTGGGGGTTGTGCAGCAATCGCGGACACGGAATGCTGGTATTGCATGTTGACTTCAATCAGGCAGTCTGGAACAACAACCGGTTGAACAGCAACGCCAACCACCAGTATCTCACCATCATCCCTGCCAACAACAAGCTCATCGGCTCCAATAATGCAACCTCGACAAACCAATGGAAGGAAAGTTTACAAGGGAACCCCTATCCTGGTATTACGGAAAACCACGAGCTGACCGACACTTCGACACCCGCCAGCAGGGTCTTCACTGGCTCCTACATGAGCAAGCCTCTTGTTGATATTGAGGAAACGGCAGAAGGCATCGTCACTGTCAAAGTAATGCCTTTAGGAACTTTGCAGACACCCACCGGCTTGGCATTCGAGGACACGGAGATTGGCAGCATGACCGCCACCTGGGAACCTGTCGAAGATGCAGAGCTGTATAACATCCGGCTTTGGTGCGAAGGAGAGCTTGTACTTCAGAAAGACAGCATTGCAGGCACGTCGTTCAAGCTCAAGGACTTACAAAAAGACAGAGACTATACCTGTGCCGTTCAAGCCATCAGCAACAGATACCGCAACAGCGAATGGGCCGAAAGCGAGTCCTTCCGTCCCGATCCTGACGCTATCTCTGAGATTACAGAAAGCACTCAACTCGTACGCATCTTTGACACTAACGGTCGTATGATAGGAGAATGCTTCGCCGATGAGCTGCATCGATTCTCCCTCAAACATGGCATCTACATCGTCCGCAGGATGGATGGCAGAACGAAAAAAGTAATACTGCGATAATGCACAAGGTTCTTCTTTTATTATTCTTAGGCATATATGCTTTGGCGGTATCTGCCGTACCTGCAAAGCGGGAACGCTTCACCCTTACACTTGCTGATGGCTCTACCATAGAAGCTACTTGGATGGGCGACGAAATACTACACTTCTACCTAACAGACGAAGGAAAATATCTGCAATGCGACGACGAAGGCATTGCCCATTTCATTGAACCCGATATCCTTCAGAAACGCTGGGAAGCAAAAGCGAACAAGCGACAAGCTGCCAGAGCCAAGCGGAATGCGGCAAGAAAAAGGAAGTCGCAAGGAGCGATGATTGGCACCAAACGCGGACTGGTCATTCTGGTTCAGTTCCCGGAGACACCATTCCATTACACCAATGCCACATTCCAGGACTTCTTCAACGAGGAAGGCTATACAGACGACATCAACATTGGCTCTGTCCGTGATTACTTCCGTGATGCCAGCTATGGGCAGTTCGATTTCACATTTGACATCGTTGGGCCTATTACTATGAGCCAGTCACTATCTTATTACGGTGGCAACAACAGTAATGGCGATGATGTCTATCCTGCCACGATGGTTGCAGAAGCCGTTCGGATGATAGACGAAGAGGTTGACTTCAGCCAATATGACTGGGACGGCGACGGCGAGGTTGAACAGATATTTGTCATACATTCCGGCCATGACGAAGCACAAAGCGGGACGAACGCCGACATCTGGTCACATGCATGGACGCTCTCCGAGGCTCTCGAAGAAGGTGACGGCAAAGGTCCTGTCAAAGTTGACGAAGTTATCATCGATAGTTACGCCACCAGCGCAGAGTTGCGAGACCGGAATGGCACCAAAATAGCAGGCATCGGCACGGCTTGCCATGAGTTCTCCCATTGCTTTGGATTGCCAGACTTTTATGACACGGCAGGTGGCAACTTCGGCATGAATTCCTGGGACCTCATGGACTATGGGAACTACAATGGTAACGGAGGCACGCCTGCTGGCTTCACAAGCTACGAACGAATGTTCTGCGGCTGGCTTGAACCGATAGAGCTTAAGGAAGCCGACATTATCCAAGATATGCCTGCCCTGACCTCAATGCCTGTCGCATACATTTTACGCAACAGCGGGAAGGAGGATGAGTACTACCTGCTCGAGAACCGTCAGCAGGAAGGTTGGGACAAGCGTCTCAGCGGACACGGTCTGCTCATCTTGCATGTAGATTACGACCGCCAGGCATGGGAAGAGAACACTGTCAACACCAAAAGCCAGCACCAACGCATGACCATCATTCCTGCCGACAATTCACCCTACCGTTTTTCATTGGCTGGTGACCCTTGGCCTGGTTCTTCTGGCAAGACAGAACTTTCCGACACATCCACTCCTGCCGCCACCCTCTATAATGAGAGTGCAGAGGGAGGCAAATTCATGCACCACGCCCTCACAGAGATAAGCGAGTCTGACAAAGGCCTCATTAGCTTCATCTTCGACGAGGAGGCGTTGGGGGTTGGAACAATTCAAGATTTAAGATTCAAACCTCAAAATGAGGTCTACGACCTAAGCGGACGGAAATGGACAGAAGCCTCACGAGGCATCGCCATTAAGGAAGGGAAAAAGATAATGACTACCCGATGATGACATCCCTTTTGGAGGTGTTTTTGACACCCCACGTTCTTAGTGCCATAAGTACACGTTCTTAATGTCACAAGTACACGTTCCTATTGCCATAAGTACACGTTCCTATTGCCATAAGTACACGCTCTTATTGCTCTCACCTAATCCATGATGAAAAGGATTCTTCTATATCTCTGGTTTGCAGTCTGTTGTCTTGGCATCAAGGCAGCCACCGTAGCCCGTTACAACGGCAGTCGCATCTTTTGGGATGCACGCACGCCTGTCACCGTCTTCAGCAGTGGCGGCTATGCACGGATGATAGAACTCAGCGACGGACGACTGCTGGCTTGCTGCGAGAGCGGCGGCATCAAGATAAGCTTCTCCACGAACAAAGGCAGAACATGGTCCTCTCCCACCCTTATCGCGCCCAATGCCAACAACACGCCCAACTGCGTGCCTGACCTCGTGCAGCTCACCGACGGCACCATCATCGTCGGCTACAATCCCCGTCCTTCGACGCCTTACACCGAGGACCGGCGCTTCGGCATCCGTGTACGACGGAGCACCGACAGCGGCAGGACTTGGAGCGAGGAGATATTTGTTTATGATGCCGACTACATCTTTGAGAACGGATGCTGGGAACCCTCCTTCCTTGAGCTGCCAAGCGGCGAACTTCAGCTTTACTTCGCCGACGAGAGTCCCTACACGACAACAGGCGAACAGCAGATATCGCTCTGCCGCAGCTTCGACGGCGGGTTGACATGGACAGAGCCGCAGCGCATCTCCTATCGCAGCGGTTATCGCGACGGTATGCCTGTGCCTGTGTTGCTTGGCGACGGGAAGACAATCGTGGTTGCTATCGAAGACAACGGTTGGAGCGGCGTAGGTGATTTTGTGCCGACGACGATACGCACCACACTTACCAACAACTGGAAGAACAACTTCTACGTCAGCGGAACGAGCAGCCAGCGCAACCGCAGCATCAACCACAACTACTGCCCCGTAGCCAAAGGCGGCGCCCCCTATCTGCGTGTCTTGCCAAACGGCGAAACAGTCCTCTCGCACCAATCCACCTACGGCGACGGCGACAATATGAAGATGTACGTCTATGTAGGCAACAAGCAGGCAAAGGACTTCAAGGCGATGTCCCGACCATTCTATCAAGGCACGACGAAAGGCTGCTGGTGGAACTCACTCGCTGTCATCGACACAGGCATCGTGGTTGCTGTCGGCGGACTGGACGGCAAGATTGCGATGGTGAAAGGCTACCCCATGAAGCAGTTCATGGCACCTTACGCCTCACAGCTCACCGATGGCCGCCTCACGTCCGACGACACCTACTATAACACCTCTGCACGACAGGTTCCGATGGGCAACGAGACGGGAACATTCTCGTATGCAGACTTTGCCTACGACATCGACAATCTATACATGACCTGTCTTGTCTATCGTCGCAATGCCAGCTCAGAGGAGCCTTTCCCCGATGGTGTCAACTTCTATGTGGAGAGCAAGGGAGCCAGCACAAACACACCTTCAAGCACAGCCTACTGGTTCAGCATGTTGCCCAACGGCACCCTAAGTGTCAGCCAAGGCAATGGAAAGGATTGGGTGCAAACCGACTTGCCAACGGTCAATGTAGCCAGCGTCGTTGCCTCTTCAAACTATCGTCTGGAATTAGCCGTTCCCTGGTCAGCCATTGGTCTCAGTGCCGCACCTGTCGGAGGAAGTTTGAGTGTCAACCTTGAAATACTTACAGGCGACGGCACCCAGCAACTTGTAGAGTGCATCCCCGATGCATCACCGACAAAGCCCGCAACATGGATGCCACTGAAGCTTATTGAGACTGACGAGACAAAGATAATCACCCCAAATGCTTCCGCCAGCCTCCGGCAAGAGAGGGAACACATCTACAATCTTGCCGGGCAACAAGTAACGAAAAGCTACAATGGCATAATTGTCCAGAAAGGGAAGAAAACTCTAATCCCTAATCCTTAATCTTTAATCCTTAATCCTTATTCCCTAATCCTTCCGTCCTGCATACAAATCTTTTGGTCGGCAAGGTCGGCAAGCTGTTCGTCGTGGGTGACGATGACGAATGTTTGTCCCATCTTGTCGCGGAGGTCAAAGAAGAGGCGGTGCAGCTCCTGCTTGTTCTGGGTATCAAGGGAACCACTCGGCTCATCGGCAAAGACCACATCGGGCTTGTTGACAAGCGCACGGGCAACGGCAACACGCTGCTTCTCGCCACCGGAGAGTTCGTTGGGCTTGTGTGAGGCACGGTCTGCTAGTCCCATGAAAGCAAGCAGTTCTTCGGCACGCTGTCGCGCCTCGCGCCTTGAAGTGCCGCCAATGAGGGCTGGCATCATCACATTCTCCAAGGCGGTAAACTCGGGCAGAAGCTGATGGAACTGGAACACGAAGCCCATGTGCTTGTTGCGGAAAGCAGAACGCTTGGCATCGCTAAGCTTCATCACGTCAATGCCGTCGATGATGACGCTGCCGCTGTCAGCCTTGTCGAGCGTTCCCATTATCTGCAAGAGGGTTGTCTTTCCTGCACCGCTTGCACCAACGATGCTTACCACCTTGCCCCGTTCTATGTCGAGGTCGATGCCCTTGAGCACTTCGAGGCTGCCGAAGCTCTTCCTTATGCCAATTATCTTTATCATCTTAAAACCTTTTTGCCGTTAATTATATTGATGCCCTTTTGTGGTTTGCTTAGGCGCTGACCCGCAAGATTATAGATGTCATTTTGAATTGTGGATTCTGAATTCTGAATTGTCTCAAGCCCATCGTAGTGTCCCATCAGATAGTTGAGGCCAGCCTCGGCATCTATCTCACCATATCCGTAATCGTTGTTGGGATAGACGAGCGAAGGGTTGGGACGGCGACAAGTAGCTTGGAAGGCTTCGATGGCCTGCTCCCGTGTCAGCGTCGGAATGGCCTCCATCCATTGGGCTATGATGCCTGCAACAATGGGGCACGACATGCTTGTTCCCTTCTGTGAAGACCAAGCATAGCTACGACCGTTGAAGATATAGCGGGCCACGTCATATTCCATCATATAGTCGTCGGGGTTCATCTCTGAATAAAAGCTGTTGAAGCCTGCCACGATGTTGGTGCCGGGCGCAAGCACATCGGGCTTGATGTTTCCTGTAAGCGTGGGACCACGGCTGCTGTAGGTGGCAACATCGCCGCCACTCCCCCATTCGTCTTCGTTCCAGACACCGTCGCAGTCAAAGAAGCCTGTCCTGTACGATGTGGCGCCAACGCAGATGACGCTTGGGTCGGAACCCGGGAAGTGGATGTTGTGCGTCGATTCTGCATCCTGATAGTCGGGATACTCTGCTTTGCTCTGGAGGTAGCCCAGTTGTTGATACACCTCCACTTCCGCCTCCTCGCCATCGATGCCGATGCCTATTTGCATATTCAGGAGGTGTCCCTTGCTTATCTTGTTAATCACGACATCGGTCACCAGCTGCTCTTCGTCATAGCACGAGGGATAGCTGCCGAATATGAGTTCGAAGGTCAGGTCGCCTGCGGTGATGGTGTCTGTGAGCAAGCTGTCCTTGGTGGCAAGGACTGTCTCGATGGGCATTTCATAGTTGAGATACGACTCTGTGGGAGAAGACATGAAGTCGAGACACACCTTGAAGTCGCCACGACTGCCCAGCATCATGTAGGTGGTCTTGCCAGACGTTTGGATGAGGGAAGCGACACGCTGCTTTCCCACGGGCTTGTGCATATAGGTGCCATAGATATGTTGGTTGCCTGCCGCGGCGCAGATGAGGCGGCCAGGACGCACCAGGCTGTCGAGGACGGTGCTGTAGAGCTGTGCCTCGCCCCAGAGGTCTTCGTGTGAGCCTTCGCTGAAACTGATGACACAAGGCTTGTTGACGCTGTCGGCATAGCGGAAGATGTATTCAAAGCCAAGCAGGTCTATGGCTGAGCCATAGAGGTCCCACAGAGAGTCCGGCACCAGTTCCTTGTCGCTGGATACGGCATTGGAAACAAGGCAGATGTCTGCATCGGGCGCCATACCGATATAAGGCGAATCGTACCCACTGCCTGCCGCCGTGCTTGCGGTGTGTGTGCCATGATACTGCAAGCGGCTGTCGGAGGAACAAGCCTTGCGAAGCACATCAGCACTGGAGGTATAGGCAGTTCCCACAGGGAGTTCCATGCCATAGGCAAGCGTTTCTCCCCCTAAAGGGGGTTGGGGGGTCTCGAAGTCCAGCATGTCCCAAAAGGAGCGGATGCGGTAGGTATCGAGGTTGCGGCTGTAGAATGTGGGATTGGTCAGGTCGAAGCCTATGTCCATCACGCCCACCACGACGCCTCTGCCTGTATATGCCGAGCGCGAAGCTGTAGCGGTGCGTAGGAGGTCGGAACGTGTGATGATGGCCGACGTGTCGGTAAAGGCTTCACAAGTCCTGCCGCATTCGATGCGTGTCACCTCTGGCCGGAGGGAAAGCGATACAAGCTCCGACTTGGGGACAGCTGCAGCATAGATGTTTCCCCAATGAGCATATGTACGGCAGCCGTGCTCACGCAATACCTCCTCGCTGGAGCATTGCACAAGGGTAAGCAAGCCCCCTCCCCGCTCCCCCTTTGGGGGAGTGCCACTTCTGCCGCTGTCTCGCTGCTTAAAGTCCTCCCCCAAAGGAGGAGCGAGGAGGGGGCTGTATGCTTTCAGCCTCACCATCGGCGACATCTTGTCGAAGCGCGGATGCTGCGCAGAAACTGTTGATAATTGAGAATTGAAAATTGAAAATTGAGAAAGGAGCAAGAGCAACACTGCTGCCGTGCGCCTTACGGTAAAGAGCCAACGGCGAATCAAGCCGCCAAGGGAACGCGGCTGACGCTGTACAGCTGTGCCGTTGGGCGTAAAGACAGACAAACTCTCCTGAGGTTCGCCCCACTGGTCAGGGAAGAGAAGCATGACATTGGTATGGCTGAAGTGGCGGTGAATGAGCATCGGCAACTCCTCGAAGCTGTCCTGATAGGAAATGAAGCCCGGCCTGGCTGTGACAGCCACGAACATGCAGTTGAGCTTCATGTCACGCTTGAGGTCGATGAACTGCGACCATTGTTCCATTTCGGCATAGTGCGAGCGGACATGACTGTGCTTCTGCTCCATATATCCTTTTATATAAGGTAAAGTGTCAGGGTGGGCATTGTATTCCAAATGACAGTCGAGTTCCTCGCCTATGCGGCAGATATGCTCAAGCCATTTGTAGAAGCCGACCTCGTATTCTGCTTTCTGTGGGACGGCGATAACCACGCGCCGGATTGTTCCGGGTGGCACGGTGTTGCGAACCGCCATTACTTCGCGGTGGCTGCCGCTCACCACATTATCAATAACAGAACCAAGCGAGGACTTTGTCCCCTCGGACGTACGGTCGTTCAGGCATAGGATGACCTCACCACATTCATACTCGCTCATCGTATGCAGAATGCCGCCGGCAATGTTGGTGCTCACGCGGTTGAGCGTTGCCATAGGCACGTCGGCAGCTGCGGCTATCATCTGTGCCTTTTCGAGCAGCTGACGTCCTCGGCGATGCGTGTCATCCATTGTCGGTTGCCCTTTGTCATCAACCTTTTGCCCGTTGTCGTAAGCGACACAGAGTCCCATCAGGCTGTCGGGGATGAAGGGATTGCGAATGAGGATGGCAAACTGCGTCATCACATCCACATTGTCCTCCTGGCTGTAGGTGATGAGGCACTTGCCGTGATAGGAGCCTCGGTTGTCCTCGAAAGAAGTATCACTCAAAGCCAGTTGCTTGGCTCCGCGACTTGTGGCAAAACCGCTCAGTATGCAACTGAAGAGAATCAGCATGACTGTGGCGCCCAGAATCTCGTCGCTCATAAGCTGCACGCCTGGTGCTGTGCCGATGGTGACTATGGCAAGAGCACCGGCTGCATGGGCATTGGTCAGCCCAAACATCAGCCACATGCCGTGCCTGTTCTCGCCCATCGTCCACGCCATAATTGCCGAGGCAAGCAACTTGGAAAGTGTTCCTGTCACAACTATTATGGCAATAAGCCAATACGTCTCGGGGTGATGGACAAGGATGCCAAGGTCGATAATCATGCCAACGCCTATGAGGAAGTAAGGGATGAACAGAGCATTGCCCACAAACTCGAGGCGCGACATCAGGGGACTCGTCTTCGGGATGAGACGGTTGACTATCAAGCCCGCGAGGAAAGCACCCAGCAGCCCTTCCAACCCCACCATCTTGGCCAACGAAGCGCTGAGGAAGACGGTTGCCAGAATGAAGATAAACTGCATGACTCCGTCTTCGTAGCGGCGCATGAACCAGCGTCCGAGGCGAGGGAAGACAAGAATGGCGAAGACAACATAAGCCACACAGCTGAACAGCCACAAAGCCATACGCACGAACGACCAGTCTGGGCTTTGCCTGCCCACCACGAGAGCCAGCACAAACAGGGCGGCAAAGAGGGCAAAGGCGGTTGCTACAACACTCACGACCACTACCCTGTGACGGTTCAGGCCATAGCGTCCCACAATAGGATAGCTCACGAGCGTATGGCTGGCATAAATGCAGGCCAGAAGAATACTGGTGGCCAGGCTGTAGTGCAAGAGCCACAGACTCGTCGTGATGCCCAAGACGAAGGGTATGGAGAAGGTGAGTATGCCGAAACGAAGTCCGCTGTGCCCGTAGTGTTCCACGCTCCCCACTTCCAGCTCCAAGCCTGCAAGGAACATGATATAGTAGATGCCCACCTGACCGAAAAGCTCGAATGAGCAGTCGTGCGCCAGCAGGTTGAAGCCGTACGGCCCGACAAGGATGCCCGCCAGGATAAGTCCTATGACGGGCGGCACACGGAGCTGTCTGAGCAGTAGCGGCGCAAACAATATGATGCACAGCACCACAAAGAATACCCATGTGGGGTCGGTAATGAGGGCTGAAGTGTTCATAATTGGGCGCAAAGGTACAAAATTATTTTCATTCCAACAACAATCACCTCAATTATTGCTCCATATTCATTAAGCGTTTCAAAGTTGCGTTTTGTTTTCATTTTTATTGAGGCAGCGAAGGAGTAGTTAAAGTATATATATAGTATATATATATAATATATTAATATATAATTATTTATAATAATAAATAATACATATTTACTCTCTTTCTCAAAGCTTTGACCTAATGCAAAAGAAAACAAAACGCAACTTTGCAACGCACACCGGGAAGAACCGCCTCAAATGTTTTGCAATGGCACCAGGCACGCCTAACTTGCGATTTAGGCACGCCTAGTTGGCAATTTAGGCACGCCTAGTTGGCAATTTAGGCGTGCCTAATTTATCAACTATCCCTATGTTTTTCATCAAAAACACACACCATAAGCAATTATTTTGAATTATGTATTTTGAATTTTGAATTGCTTGTCGTACCTTTGCAGCGCAAATAAATTGTAAATTGTAAATTGTAAAATTGTAAATTAAAAGATGCGTGTAGCAATTGTAGGCGCGAGCGGTGCCGTGGGACAGGAGTTCCTGCGCGTACTGGACGAGAGAAATTTCCCCATCGACGAACTGCTGCTCTTCGGCAGCCAGCGCAGCGCGGGACGTAAATACACCTTCCGGGGCAAGGAGATTGAAGTGAAGCTCCTGCAGCACAACGACGACTTCCGAGGTGTAGACATTGCCTTTACAAGCGCCGGAGGCGGCACGAGCAAGGAGTTTGCCGAGACCATCACCAAGCACGGAGCCGTGATGATTGACAATTCCAGCGCCTTCCGCATGGACGAGGACGTGCCTCTCGTAGTGCCTGAATGTAACGCCGAGGACGCTCTCAACCGTCCGCGTGGCATCATCGCCAACCCCAATTGCACGACGATAATGATGGTCGTTGCCCTGCAAGCCTTGGAGAACCTGTCGCACATCAAGCGCGTACACGTCGCCAGCTATCAGGCCGCGAGCGGCGCAGGCGCAGCAGCAATGGCAGAGCTGTACGAGCAGTACCGCCAGGTGCTTGCAGGCGAGAAGCCCACCGTCGAGAAGTTCGCCTACCAGCTGGCTTTCAACGTCATCCCACAGATTGACGTCTTCTGCGACAACGGCTACACGAAAGAGGAGATGAAGATGTACAACGAGACGAAGAAAATCATGCACACTGACTGCGAGGTCAGTGCCATGTGTGTCCGCGTCCCCAGCCTCCGCTGCCACAGCGAAAGCGTCTGGGCCGAGACAGAGCGTCCCGTCAGCGTTGAAGAGTTCCAGCAGGCCGTCCGCGAAGGAAAGGGGCTGCAGTTGGAAGACAATCCCTCCTCCCGCTCTTACCCCATGCCCCTCTTCCACGAAGGCTGTGACGATGTCTTTGTGGGCCGTGTCCGCAAGGACCTTGCCAACCCCAACGGCATCACTTTCTGGCTCGTCAGCGACCAGATTAAGAAGGGTGCCGCCCTCAACGCCGTGCAGATTGCAGAGTACCTCATCAGCGTAGGCAATATATAATAAGGTATAGCAGACCATAAAAATAAGGTATATTACCAAACTTTTAGCCCCTTTATGCTATCCAGAATGATGCGTAAAGGGACTTTTTCATATATATATTGACATTTTTTTATCAACGGGCAATAAAATAATTGACCATTTCCTTGCACATTATTATAAAAACATATAACTTTGGGGCAAAATATGTATAATTAACCCAATTTATTAACTTAAAACAAAACAAGTATGAAGAAACATTTTCTATTTCTCGCTTCGCTTGTGCTGGGCTTCGGACAGCTGTTCGCCGATGAGGTCACTTTCTCTGTAAGTGACCTGAAGGCATCGCTTCCAGCTTCCAACACAAACATCGCTGTGCCGTATGCATGGAAGACTTCCCCCTACCATGTAACAGCAACCATCGAAAAAACCGATGGCACAACAGGTACACTTGCTGTCAGCAATGTTATTCCGCTCAATGCCAACTACAAGGTAACTGTTTCTGTGGCAGGTGCAGGTACGCTGAACAGCATTAAGTTCACCACGAACCCCACCAGCCAGAGTGCAAACGCAACAGCCAGCACCGGCACATTTGCCAGCGGCACATGGACTCCCGAAGGCACGACGTCATCCGTCACCTTCACCGCAACAGGCAACTTCCGCATCACACAGATTGCAGTGGACTACACGCCCGACAGCGGCTACACGCCCGACGTGCCGGGTTCAGGTGGCTTCACAGAACCCTTCGAGGCAACACCCGTTGACAACCTCGCAAGCTACACAGGCAACGACCCCTACATCTACGACAAGGCTTCTCTGAAGTTCTATGCCCTCAACACCAATGGAGAGTATGAGGAGTATGGCATCGTTACAGAAGTCAACACCCTGAAGGTGGCTGGCAATGCTGTTTCGGAGATTGAATACATCAAGACAAATACCTCGATGGGTACAATCCCCTACATCAACCTGAACTACATCCCGAAGGCCAACTCTAAGGCCATCTGCACTTTGCAGGCAGAGACTGGTCCAGACTGGAAGGCCATCTATGGTTGTGGCTATTACCAAAATGGCTGGAAGGATCGTTTCTGCTTCTTCACGACCAACGCTACCATCAACCTGGGTGGTGAGACTGGCAACAAGGATCAGATGGCTTACGGCAGGAAGATTGTCACCGTTCTGGATGCTGTTGCAGGCAAGATGGACATCTACGAGGCCGACGGTACAACCCTCATCGGTACAATCAACGACTCTCCAAAGACCGCTGACTGCAAGACCCCGCTTTATGTTTTTGCACAGAACAAGGACGTTCCCGGCGTCAGCAAGACCACTGACTGCCGGAACGCATACGCAACTCTTTACGGCCTGCAGCTCTATGAGGGCGATGCTATGGTAATGGACCTCGTTCCCGCTGTCAACGGCGAAGGTAAGGGTGGCTTGAAGGACAAGCTCACAGGTGAATTCTACGCTCCTGCAGAGGGTGAGTTCGAGCTGAGTGCCGATGGCCAGGCAATGGCTGGCCAGGCTGGCATTACTGCTTATGAAGGCAAGATTGTCATCTACAACAACCACGAGTACGAGTACTTCAACGGCAGCTGGGTTGACAGAGGCGAAATGGCTTATCAGGCAGTTCCTGAAATCGGCACAGACTATAAGAACCTCTCCAACTGGAGCTATCCCGGCTCTGCATATGATGCAACATTCGGTGTTAACGTCTTCGACGGCACAACGAACACCCTCAATCCTTACGAAGGTAAGGGAGGCTGGGAACCCCTGTCATTCAAGCTCACAGGCCTGACCAAGGGCGAAACCTATCGTGCTTCCTTCAACTACACAGGCACCGCATGGCACTCTTGGAGTTCTTACACTGTTCTGCCCTTCTTCGTGCTTGACAACGAGAACATGCCGGACAACGCATTCAACAACCCAAGTGCTGCACTTGGCTACATTGCTCTGCCCAACGCAGAAACAACGAACCAGCCGTACTCTACAGTCTTCACCGCTAACCACAACTATGCACTGCTGTGCATCCAGTTCGGCGTTGTTGACGATGGTAGCCACGATCCAGCATTCGCATTCAGCTTCGGCAACATCAATATTGAGAAGCGCGTCCTGCCGCAGGCATACAACAAGATTGACTGGGCTGACCCCGTGAAGTACACCGCTCTGGAGTACATCGAGGCCATCAGTCAGGCTCGCGAGAACGCATTTACGCTGCCTTACATTCCTGTTACTGCTACACAGATTGACACCAAATTCCAGGTATATGACACATCTGTCCACTGGTGCGGCATCTTCAGCGCACGTAACGTCTATGCTGGCACTGGTATCTCTCTCTACATGAACGGTAACGACCGTGCTCACTTCGGTTACTTCACAGGCGGCACGACTGGCGCAGGCGACAACTTCGCTCCCTTCAGCCTCAATACCGACTATGAGGTTCAGGCCGACGTAACCAAGCTGGTTGTAAATGGCGAGACTTACGAAACTGGCAACACTGTTACCAACGCTACCACACGTCAGCTGTCTCTCTTCGCTAACCCCGAATGGGACGACCCAATGCGCGGACGCTTCTACTACTGCAACATCAGCGAAGCAGGCGAGGCTGTCTATAACTTTAAGCCCGTGATGCGTCACGACGGTAAGTTCGGCTTCTACGACAAGGCCTCACGCGTATTCGTTATGCCTGCACAGGGCAAGCTTGACGGCTATGGCTACAAGAAGCTCGACGACCAGGCATACGTCACCTACACCAACGAGACACGTATTGTCATCGTAGGCTCCACCGCTCAGTTCCTGCCCGACGTGCAGAACCTCGACGAAGCCACCTTCACTTGGACATCTGCCGACGAGAGCATAGCTACCGTTGCTGCCGATGGTACCGTGACAGGTAAGGCTGCAGGCAAGGTAATGATTACCGTAACTACCGATGCCGACCAGGGCTGGACAGCATGCTATGAGCTGACCGTTTCCGAACCTGATTACAAGCGCTACGATGCAAACAATGTTGGTTATGCAATCGTTACTGGTGGTAATGGTTGGGGCGACTCTCCGCTCTCTGCCCTCCTCGACAACGATGCACGCACGAAGTTCGGTTGCTCTGGTGCAGGCGATGCATGGGCAATCATGATTGCCAGCGAACCCGTTGCCGTCCAACAGTACTCTTTCGTAACTGGTGCCGACACCTACAACTATCCTGCTCGCAACCCGCGTAGCTGGAAGCTCGAAGGTTCTAACGACAATCAGACATGGACACTCATTGACGAGCACAACGACTTTGACGCTTACAAGATTCACAGCGTAAACAAGGAAGAGTTTGAATTCCCCATCAACGGAAGTGAAACTTACAAGTTCTTCAAGTTCTCTGCAACAAGCACAGGCGATGGCTTCCAGCTCGGTGAGTTCTGGATTAACCCCCAGGCACACAATTTTGCTGAAAACGATGAATTACGTGTTGAAGCAACCTGCACAACAGAAGGCAAGGTGGTTTATGAATGTGACGATTGCCACGCTCTGTATGTTAAACCGATTTATCCCACAGGACACACCTATGCAAATGGTGTCTGCACTTGCGGTGCTAAGGCTTCTGAGGTTGTGCTCCTGCCTAACGGCCAGGACAATGCATACGCTATCAAGTTCCGCCATCAGGCAGGTGTCAGCGACAACGAGTTTGAAGACATCGAAGCTGGTTGGAACGAAGCAGACTTCGACGACTCTAACTGGGATGAATTGATGATGCCTATCGGTGGCATGGGTTATGATGGCGGCGCTCGCAATGGTGCTAAGTTCAACACCATTTGGTTCAACGACTACAACACCTACTGGTTCCGTCGCACCTTCTGGATTGATAATCCTTCTACTATCACCAAACTGACAGTTAAGGCTCTCCACGATGATGACTATGCTATCTTTGTCAATGGCACAAAGGTATTCGCAAGAACTGGTTGGACCGACGGAACAAACTGGGAAGCGACAGAAGTAGATCCTTCCTTGCTCGTTGCCGGTCAGAATGTACTTGCTATTTACGTTGAACAGAACTGGGGCGGTGCTTACTGCGACTTCAGCCTCGAAGCTAATGTCGGTGCTAAGGTTACTGTTAGCGATGCCGGATATGCTACCTTTGTTGCTCCCTGCGACGTTGACTTCACTGGCAATACAGCCGTAGCAAAGGCTGCCACATTCGACGGCACATACGTTCAGCTTGCTGACGTGACCACCGTTCCCGCAGGCACAGCTGTTGTAGTGAAGGCTGATGAAGGCACATACACCGTGCCCGCAACTACCGATGCTGTTCTTGGTACAGCTAACGAGCTTCTGGCTTCCGATGGCGTTGTTGCCGATGGCACACAGTACATCCTCGCCAAGAAGGATGATGAGGTTGGCTTCCACAAGACAACTGTTGGTACTACCATCGAAGCAGGCAAGGGCTATCTGGAAATCACTGGCGAAGCAGGTGTCAAGGCCTTCTATCCCTTCGAGGGTGACGATGCAACTGGCATCGAAGGTGTTGAAATCGCAGGCGATAACGCTCCTATCTATAATGTTGCAGGCCAGCGTCTCAACAAGATGCAGAAGGGCATCAACATCGTTGGTGGCAAGAAGATGCTGAAGTAACACAGAACAGAAAGACCTTAAGGTCTCTAAGGAATTTAGGGACTTTAAGGTCTTTAGAAACTTTAAAGTCTTTAACTAAAAACAAGAAATTATGAAGAAAACATATTTAATGCCTGCCTTGAAGGTAGAAGAGGCTCTGGCAGCACAGATGCTGGCAGAGAGCCTGGCAATCAACACAGGCAAGACCGTCGACGGCGGTCAGGCACTGACCAAAGAAGAAGTAAGCTGGGATATCTGGGAGGAAGAATAATGTCCCATCCCCACCCTCTCTTTTAGAGAGAGGAGCAAAGAAATCAATCCCCGAAGCGCGTATGTGCTTCGGGGATTGATTTATGAGGGCTATGGGACTTGTAGGTTCTGATGGCTTTACTGCCTTTTGTTGCTGAAGGTCACTGTGCCGCAGATGCCGCCCGTATAGATATTGTGGATGGTGACAACAAGCTTGCCTTCTCTAACTTCGCCATCGATAACGGTGGGGAAATGCCCCGGGGACTTGCCTGTCATGTTCGGTCCGCCACCGACTATCTGCGTCCATTTATGCTCCTCGTTCGGCAGGTCGAGGCGATAGACATGCTGGTGCGCAGTGATGAGCAGCTGGCAACCCGCCTCTTCGAGGAGCGGTCCCCAAAGCTTTGAGCAAGTACGCTGCCACTCGGCAAAGTTGCCTTTGTGCTTGTCATCCACGTCTGCGGGGAAGAGATCACCCGGATTCATTTCTGGCCGCGGGTCGTAGAGCGGGATATGGCAGAAGGCAACAAGATAGGGTGCACTTGCTATCTCGGGTTGCCTGAGTGCATCGCGAAGCCAAGCTTGCTGCGCCACACGATACGGTTCGCTGACGAAGAGGTTGCAGAACTTCGGGTTGGTATCGAGCTTATCCTCACCTGTATCGAGACCTACAAGCGCTATGTCGCCCATGCGGACTGCGAAGTTGCGGCCCAAGTCCCAATCGCGAGGCTGACGCTCCTCTGGCTGACGATACATCCAGATACGTTCCAAGTGGCGGTTTGCCAAGCCTCGGTTGTCGTGATTGCCTGGGCAGAAGAGGTAAGGAATCGTGGCGGCGAAGTCCTTACGGTCAATCTCCGGCTTGAAGAAGATGCGCTTCTGCGCAGCGATGGTCTCTTCGGTGTTGCAGGCGTCGCCGTTCCAGACAACACATGTCGGCTGCAGCTCCATCACCTTGTTGATGGTAGGGTTGATGGCTTTCCACGAAGCATGCGTATCATTGATGACACAAAAGTGAGACTTCGCCCCAATGCCTGCGGTACGGAAGGAGTAGATGCGCTTGCTCTCCTCGTTGCCGATAATGCGGATATGGTAGCCGTCCTTGTACTCTATACGGTCTGCACCTATCCTATAATAATATAATGTATAGGGCTTGAGGCCGGTCAGGCGGACGTGAACCGCTTCGTTATCCATTCCCGTAACGCGGTAGCCGCCGCACCACACCTTCTTGCCGTCGCTCAGGTCAGGCTTCTCGCCATAGATGACATAGCCGTTTGCCCAGTCCGTCACGCTAAAGGCAATGCCCATGCTCGTGGCGGCATAGTTCTGCAGGACAGGTTCGCTGTCGATGAGGGACACCGGCTTCTTGTCTTCGGTCTTAGCCTCTTCCTCAACAGGATGCAACGAACCGGCAGCCATCACATCTGTTGCAATGCCACCTGTCGCAGCTACAATAGCTGCACTGCGAAGGAATTCACGTCTTTTCATAGTATTGACTGTATTTAATTGGATGTTAAATTGGATGTTTTGCAGTACAAAGATACAAAGAAATAAAGAATATCCATGAATTCATAGTGCATAATTCATGGTTTTTTCGTACTTTTGCAAGAAATATATAACTATGCACTATGAATTATGAACTAAAGAAGACCAACTATCGTTGGGTTATCTGTGGCATGTTGTTCCTTGCCACGACAATCAACTACATGGACCGTCAGGTGCTTTCCCTGACATGGAAAGACTTTATCGCGCCCGAATTTCATTGGAGCGATGCCAACTACGGCAGCATTACCGCAGCATTCTCGCTGTTCTATGCATTTATCAGCCTATTCTCTGGCAAGTTCATCGACTGGGTAGGGACAAAGAAAGGCTATGTCATTGCCATCTTCGTGTGGAGCATAGGAGCCTGCCTGCACGCGGCTTGCGGGTGGCTCACGATGCGCATAGAAGGTGTAGAGAGTACCGATGCCCTCCGCGCGCTCGAGGTGGGAAGCACGGCAGCACTGGCTGTGAGCACCACGAGCGTACTGCTTTTCATGGCCTGCCGTGTAGTACTGGCCTTTGGCGAGAGCGGCAACTTCCCTGCTGCCATTAAGGTGACGGCAGAGTACTTCCCGAAGAAGGACCGTGCCCTGGCAACCAGTATCTTCAACAGCGGAGCATCGGTGGGTGCCTTGGTTGCCCCTGTCTCCATTCCGTTCCTGGCGCGTGCCTACGGATGGGAGATGTCTTTCATCATCATCGGTGCGCTGGGCTTCCTGTGGATGTTCCTGTGGCTATTTGTGTACGAGAAGCCTGAGAAGAACAGCCATGTAAACGAGGCAGAACTGACGTATATCAATCAGGATGATCTCGAAGCGACAACAGACAAAGCCGAGACGACAGCAGGCAAGGCCGAGACAACTGAGAAGGCAGAGAAAGGCATCTCCCTGTGGCGTTGTTTCTGCCTGCGCCACACATGGAGCTACATTTGCGGAAAGTTCTTCACGGACGGTGTCTGGTGGTTCCTGCTTTTCTGGGCACCAGCCTACTTCAGCGAGATGTATGGCTATCGCTCAGACAGCGCAATGGGTGCCACGCTCATCTTCCTGGTGTATATCATTGTCACAATAGTAAGCATTCTGGTGGGAGGCTATCTTCCCAAATACTTCATCGAACGTCGCGGAATGGAAGCCTACTCTGGGCGTCTGCGCGCGATGTTCTTCTTCGCCCTGCTACCTGTCTTTGCCCTGCTGGCGCAGCCGTTGGGACAAGTAAGCGCATGGTGGCCTGCCATCGTCATTGGCTTGGCCGGAGCTGGTCATCAGGCTTGGTCTGCCAATCTGTATAGCACAGTAGGCGACATGTTCCCAAAGAGTGCTATCGCAACAATCACTGGCATAGGCACGATGACAGGCGGCATTGCCTCGTTCCTCATCAACCAAGGGGCAGGCCTCTTCTTTGACTATAGCGCCGCCCGAGGCTCTGACTTCCAGGCATTAGGATTCGAAGGAAAAGAAGCTGCCTACATGATAGTGTTCTGCTATTGCGCTGTGGCATACCTGATTGCATGGGCCTGCATGAAGACCCTCGTTCCTCGCTACAAGAAGGTGGAAATATAAACACGACAAGATATGATGGAGAAAACATGGCGTTGGTTTGGACGCAAGGATAAGATTACATTAGATATGCTGCGCCAGATTGGCGTAGAAGGTATTGTAACGGCTCTTCATGATGTCCCAAATGGTGAGATATGGACCGTAGAGAAGATAACTGAACTTCGAGATTACATCGAGAGTTTCGGCCTCCGTTGGAGCGTGGTGGAAAGCCTTCCCGTTTGCGAGAGCATTAAATATGGCGGCCCTGACCGCGACGAGCTGATAGAGAAGTACAAGGTCTCGCTGGCTAATCTGGGCAAATGTGGCATTCATACAATTTGTTATAACTTTATGCCCGTCCTCGATTGGGCGCGTACCGACCTGGAGAATCCTAATGGCGACGGCACATCCAGCCTTTACTTCAACCACGCAGAGTTCGCTTACTTCGACTGTCAGATTCTCAAACGCGCTGGTGCCGAAGCAGACTATACAGCCGAAACGCTTGCTCAGGTAGAGGACATGAAGAAGGTCTTCACCCCCGAGGACGAGCATCGTCTGGTGGAGAACATCATCGTCAAGACACAAGGCTTTGTGAACGGCAACATCAAGGAAGATGATGAGAAGCCCGTTGAGATATTCCGTTCCCTGCTCGACCTTTACAAAGACATCGACAGGGACAAGCTTCGCGAGAACATGAAGTACTTCCTCGAGGCCATTATGCCTGTCTGCGACGAGTGGAACATGAACATGTGTGTGCATCCCGATGATCCTCCATTGCAGATTCTTGGCTTGCCCCGCATCGTGACCTGCGACGCGGACATCGAATGGTTCCTCAATGCCGTTCCCAACGAGCACAACGGTCTCACCTTCTGTGCGGGTTCTCTTAGTGCTGGCGCTCACAACGATGTTCCCGCCTTGGCCGAGAAGTATGCCAAGCGGACGCATTTCGTGCATCTTCGCAGCACCAACGTCTTCCCCAATGGCGACTTTAAGGAGGCCAGTCATCTGGGTGGACGAGCCAACATCATAGAGTTGGTACGCATCTTCCAGAAGCAGAAGCCCGGACTTCCCATGCGTGTTGACCATGCTCCCCTGATGCTTGGCGACGAGAAGATGGGCTACAATGCAGGCTACAGTTTCCACGGACGTATGCTGGCTCTGGGTCAGGTGGAAGGCGTTATGGCTGTAGTGGATAATGAGTTAGGAATCAAGTGAAGAGAAGTCAAAGAAGTTAAAGAAGTTAGAGAAGTTAGAGAAGTTAGTGAAGTTAGAGAAGTGAAAGAATTATGAAGAATCTATTCGATATTAAAGACAATGTAGTTGTCATTACAGGCGGAACGGGTGTCCTGGGATGCGAGATTGGGAAGTATCTTTCCCTGCAGGGTGCGCACGTTGTACTGCTGGGCCGCAAGGAGGAAGTGGGAAAGAAGATTGTGGACGACATCAAGCAAGAAGGCGGTGACGCAATGTTCATGCAATGTGATGTGACAAGCCAGGAATCTTGCCAACAGGCATGTAAGGCTGTGCTGGACAAGTATGGCCGGGTTGATGCCCTGCTGAATGCCGCTGGAGGCAATATGCCTGGCGCTACCATCAGCCCAACGGGAACTTTCTTCGACCTGAAGATTGAGGAGTTCCAGAAAGTGCTCAACATCAACCTGACCGGTACGGTTATCCCCTCACAGATATTCTTGAAGCCAATGGTTGAGGCAGGCAAAGGCAGCATCGTCAACTTCAGCAGTATGGCAGCCTTCCGTCCCATGACCCGGGTTATGGGCTATGCAGCAGCAAAAGCAGGCATCAGCAACTTCACAGCATTCCTTGCCAACGAGGTGGCAAAGAAGTTCACGCCCGGTATTCGCGTCAATGCCATTGCCCCTGGGTTCTTCCTTACCAACCAGAACCGCGCCCTGCTGACCAACGAGGATGGCAGCCTCACGGAACGCGGAGCTGATGTGATCCGCCAGACACCTTTCCAGCGTTTCGGCAAACCGGAAGAGTTGTGCGGCACCATACATTATCTTATTAGCGAGGCCTCCAGCTTTGTTACAGGCACCGTTGCCGTTGTAGATGGAGGCTTCAATGCATTTGCCATGTAATAAACCTTAAACAAAGAATCAATATGAAAACATTCATGGATAAGGACTTCTTGCTGCAGTCGGCGACGGCGCAGGAGCTTTATCACAATCACGCAGCTGATCTACCCATCATCGACTACCATTGCCACCTCAATCCGAAGGAGGTTGCCGAAGACCATCGCTTTGCGAACATCACTGAACTCTGGCTTGGCGGCGACCACTACAAGTGGCGTGCTATGCGGAGCAACGGCGTGGAGGAGAAGTACATCACAGGCGACGCCTCCGATTGGGAGAAGTTCCAGAAGTGGGCAGAGACGATGCCTTACTGCATGAGGAACCCGCTCTATCACTGGACGCACCTTGAACTTCGCACAGCCTTCGGCATCAACAAGCTCCTGAACGCCAGCACAGCTCGCGAGATATTTGACGAATGTAACGAGAAGTTGCAGTCGCCCGAGTTCTCGGCCCGTGGCTTGATGCGCCGCTACAAAGTGGAGGTCGTCTGCACAACCGATGACCCGGCAGACACTTTAGAGCATCATATCGCCATAAAGGAGAGCGGCTTTGACGTGAAAGTCCTTCCAACTTGGCGACCAGACAAGGCAATGGCGATTGACAACCCCACAGCTTATCGGGCTTATATCGAGGCTTTGAGCACTACAGCAGGACAGGACATTCGCACTTATACCGACCTGCTCGACGTTCTGCAGAAGCGTCACGATTTCTTTGCAAGCGTTAGCTGCCGCCTCTCCGACCACGGTGTCAACGAGTTTTATGCAGAAGACTTTACCGAAACGGAAGTGAACGGCATCTTCCAGAAAGTGATGGAAGGGAAGATGCCTACTGTCGAGGAAATCAACAAGTTCCGCTCTGCCCTCTTGCTCGAAGGCGGAAGAATGGATGCGAAGGCAGGCTGGACGCAACAGTTCCACTACGGCCCGATGCGCAACAACAACTCGCGCATGTTCCGCAGGCTCGGTCCCGACACGGGTTACGACAGCATCGGTACCTTTAACACCAGCCTGAGCCTGTCGCGTTTCCTCGACCGGCTGGACAGCGAGGGCAACCTGGCACAGACGATCCTCTACCCCATCAACCCGTCGGACAACGAGATGATTGCCACCATGTTAGGCAACTTCCAGGAAGGCCCAACGCCCGGCAAGATACAATTCGGCAGCGGATGGTGGTTCAACGACCAGCTCGACGGCATGGAGCGCCAGATGAACGCTCTCTCGGTGCTCGGCCTCCTGAGCCGCTTCGTAGGTATGCTGACCGACAGCCGCTCGTTCCTCTCCTACCCCCGCCACGAGTACTTCCGCCGCTGCATGTGCAACCTCATCGGACAGGACGTGGAGGACGGCAAGCTGCCCGCAGAGGAAATGCCCTTCATCGCCCAGATGGTCGAAGACATCAGCTACTACAACGCTAAGCGATACTTCCGCTTCTGACCGTCACAACACAAGTCTCGTTGCCAGTACCACCGCAGTTGGACTAAAGTACAACTATGGGAGGACTCCAGTACCACCGTGGGAGGACTGGAGTCCTCCCATAGTGTTATTCGCGGAGGACTGCAGTCCTCCAATAAAAATTTTATGCCGGACTGAAGAGTTCCAGACAGATAAACGGCATCCTTAACCAACAAAAATCCCTGCATAGGCAAAAAACATTATGCTTCTTTTTGTATTTCGCGCTCCATTTCGTAACTTTGCACAGGGAAACAAACAAACCAATTAACTCATTATGAAAAAGAATTTTCTACTGACCATGCTTGCCGCCGTCTGCCTGGTGGCTTGCGCTGAGACACAGACAAAGACAGAAATCAAGGTGACAGGCGAGCTGGGCGAACCGCAGCCAACCTTCCTCTACAACTTCTCCAACCGCCAGCTCCTCGCTGAAGGACAAGTCAGCGACGGTGTCGTCACCTTCGTTGTTGATACGGTTGAGCCAGTCATTGCCATGATAGGCCGTAGTGCCGACGGACGCCAGCCTGTCTGCGCCGTCGTCGTCGACGGCAAGCCTATCGAAGTAACCATCAAGGGCGACGAGGCCGAGATAACCAAAGGCTCTGAGCAGAACATGCTGCTTGCCGATGCAGACAACCGCCTGACGGTTGCAAGCTCACCGATAGAACAGGTCCTGAAGGATTATAAGGAAGCCCAGGAAAAGTACAACGGAGAGATTCCCGCTGAAGTTATGGCAGACATCGAAAAGCGCTACGAAGCCATTCAAGAGGATATCATTGCCACACAGAAGCAGATTATCGCGGAGAACGCCAGCAACATGCTGCCCATCTACTTCCTTTGCGCCACTGGTGTAGATGCTCTCGGGGCTGAATTCATCGATGGTTTCCTGAAGGATTACAAGTACAAGGACAACAAGGCCCTTGCGCCGATTGTGGCTTCCCTCGGCGGAGAGCGCAACAAGGTGCCAGGTGCACCTGTGGTTGACTTCGTGGGCAAAGACCTCAACGACAAGGAGTGTCACCTGACCGACTACGTCGGCAAGGGCAAGTATGTGCTTGTTGACTTCTGGGCAAGCTGGTGCGGTCCCTGCCGTGCAGAGATGCCTAACGTCAAGGCAAACTACGAGAAGTACAAGGACAAAGGCTTCGAGGTTGTCGGCATCAGCTTCGACAACGACAAGAAGGCTTGGGAAAAAGGCGTCAAAGACCTTGGCATCACCTGGCCGCAAATCAGCGACTTGAAGGGTTGGGAGTGCGCAGCAAGCGACCTCTACAACATCAAGGGTATCCCTGCAACCATCTTCTACGGCCCCGACGGCAAGGTCATCAAGGCCAACCTGCGCGGCGAAGAGCTGGGCAAAACACTGGCTGAGTATCTTGATAAATAACAGCCCCCTCCCCGCTCCCCCTTTGGGGGAGTGCTTCAATGCCGCTTCAAACACTCCCCCAAAGGGGGAGATGGAGGGGGCCATTCTTTCTTGTGCCCTCTCCGGCGACGCTGAATATGCCGACATCTTCATAGAAAACACCAACATCAGCAGCATGGTGCTGATGGATGGCAAGGTGAGTCAGGCACAGCAAGTCTGCCTGTATGGTGCCGGCATCCGTGCCGTGAAAGGCGCCGAGACAGGCTATGCCTACACAATGGACTTGAGCGAGGAGGCTTTGATGAAGGCTGCAAGGTTTGCAGGCAAAGCCCCCTCCCCGCTCCCCTTTTGGGGGAGTGCTCTTTTGCAGAATTCATTTAGCGAATTTGGAGCACTCCCCCAAAAGGGGAGCGGGGAGGGGGCTTGTCGCTTTCTCCTTCGTGTCGAAGACAAAGCCCGTTCGCTCGACAGCTCCATCATCAAGGTTAAAGCCTATATCTCCCAGCGGATGCAGGAGGTGCAGTTCGCCGCAAGCGACGGCACAGCATTCCACGATTTCCGCCCACGCACGTCGCTCTCCGTGAACATCGTCATGGAGCGGGACGGACAGACGCAGATGGGCTTTGCCTCACGAATGCTTCAGATGGGCGCTGAGTTCTTCACGGACAGCATTATAGATGAAGTCGTTCGCGAAGCTATCCAGCGTACAGACTTCCTCTTCTCTGCCTCGCAGATAGAAGGGGGCGAGATGCCTGTCGTGATGGCAGCAGGCAGTAGCGGCATCCTCCTGCACGAAGCCATCGGCCACGCCTTCGAAGCCGACTTCATCCGCACGGGCGACAGCATCTTCACAGGTCAGCTTGGCAAACAGATATGCCACCCAAGCATCAGCATCGTCGATGATGGGACGCTCACGAACGATGCCGGAATGCTTCGGTACGACGACGAAGGCATACCCGGACAAAGGACAGTCCTCGTCGAGAAAGGTCGCCTTAACAGCTACCTCTACGACCGCATCAGCGCCAAGCACTTCGGCGTCGAGCCTACAGGCAATGGTCGAAGAGAGAGCTTCCGCTGTATGCCCATTCCCCGAATGCGTTCCACCTACATGCTGCCGGGTGAAGCGAAGGAGGAAGACATCATCCGAAGCGTCAAGCGCGGCATCTATGCGCAGTCGTTCACAAACGGCCAAGTGCAGATAGGCGCAGGCGACTTCACCTTCTTCATGAAGACTGGCTACCTCATTGAGGACGGCAAACTGACGCGCCCCCTGCGCGACCTTAACATCATCGGCAATGGTCCCGAGGCTCTTCGACGCATCAGCATGGTGGGCGACAACCTCCGCATCGACCACAGCGCCAGCATGTGCGGCAAGGAAGGACAGAAAGTCGCCGTCAGCCAAGGCTTACCAACAATACTGATAGATAAGCTTATCGTAGGATAGAAGACCCACCCCGACCCTCCCTTAAAGGGAGGGAGAAATAAATGATTAAATGGTAAATGGTTTGATATACCTCGCTGAGGAAGTCATCAAAAAGCTTCCTGCAAAGCTCGACTACAAACTGGTCTTGCTGAAGAACCACGAGGACAACATCGTGCTGCGCGACAGCAAGGTGGAGAAGATGCTGCGTGCCACCTCTCTCTCCCTTGCCATCAACCTCTACCTCGACGGTCGCGACGGCTTCTTCTATACTAATGACCTGCGCCCGGAGAGCGTCAGCGCGTTCATCAAGCAAGCCTTCGAGACAACACGCCTACTGGAGCCGGACGAGAGCCGGACGCTTGCCGACCCCACACGATACTACAAAGGCGGCGGGCCTGACCTACAGAACTTCGATGCATCGCTCTCCGAGATTGACCCACAGGAGAAGATAAGACTACTTCAGGACACGGCAAAGGAAGTGGAGGGAACGGACAAGCGCATCATCAGTATGCAGACACGCTACACCGACCGCCAGCACCAGGCGCACTACCTCATCAGCAACGGCTTCGACGGGTACGAGCAAAACAGCTACTGCACCCTGACGAGCATCATCACCGTTGAGGGCGAAGGCGGTCAGCATCCTATGGACGGCTGGGGCGAGTCGCGCCTCTTCTTCAATCAAATGCCGCGCACAGGCATTGCACCAACTGCCCTTAAGCGAACCCTTCAGAAGATAGGGCAAAGGCCGGCACCCAGCGGACGATACCGCATGATACTGGAGTCGCCCTGTGCAGGCAACTTCCTTCAGCCGATACTCAATGCCATGAACGGGCAGGCCTTGCAGCAAAGGACTTCATTCCTCTGGGGAAAGCTCGGCGAACAAGTTCTCTCTCCCCTCGTCAACATCGTGGATGACCCGTTGCAGCCAGGCACTCGCGGCGCCGCACTCTTTGACTACGACGGCGTTGCAACCCAGCGTCGGGAACTCTTCACAGAAGGTCGCCTTATGACTTACTTCATCGACACCCCCATGGGCAAGAAGCTCGGAATGCCGCCCACGACACAAGGCATACACAGGCTCATCATGCAGGCCCCCTCCCCGCTCCCCCTTTGGGGGAGTGCTGTTGAGCGGCGAGGCAGCGGGATTGAGGCACTCCCCCAAAGGGGGAGCGGGGAGGGGGC
>JAFXZK010000015.1 GCA_017541265.1 Bacteroidaceae bacterium
GAGTGGCGTGCAGATGTACGGTTCAGCTTTCCGTTGTTGTAGGAGTAGTGCAAACGTGTACTGCCTTCCACAAAGAAAAGGTTCTCGTACCTAACTTGCCCATCTAAGCACCCAACTTCAGATGTCTTCACCTGAACACGGAAGCCATAGATACTGCCGATGGCAATGTACGCTTCACAAGTGCGCATTGAGTTGGCTATGCTGAACAACTTTTCTCCAAGTGCTTTTGCCTTGTCGTCTGCCGTTAGGGGCTTGCCTTCTTTGTTGACTGTCGGCATCGTGAATCCGTCAATCACGAGGTCATTCACCACATTGCCCTCAGAATCTAAGCGACGCGCCTTGTTAAACTTGGCGAGGTCGGCCTTTGCTTCTGCGATGTTGCGCACATGGCACTCGTTTTCGGTTTTGAGATTCTGCATCTTCTCTTCCTGCTCTCGCTGGTCACGGAGATAGCTCTTGCGCTCACCCTCCAGGCTGCCGATGCGCTTTTCAAGTTTGGCACGCTCAAGCAAGTCGGTGTTGCCACTCAGGATAGCCATGTATTCGGCGAAGTTCATGCCGTTCTCGTCCATTGCACCCTCGTCGATTGTTCGGATGCCCAACTGTCCACGCTTCAACTGGCGTATGAACATCTGTTTATTGTTGAGAAGATTGAACTTGTAGCTATCCAGACTCCTCTCGACTGCGTAAACAATGACATCCACCTTATTGCCTGCATAAAGCTTCGCCACTTCGTTACCCTTGCGGATTGCCCTACCCTCTCGTTGTTCAAGGTCGGACGGACGCCACGGAGTATCGAGGTGATGAACCGCAACAACCCTCTGCTGGGCATTGACACCAGTACCAAGCATCTGAGTACTACCAAACACAACCCTTACTTTTCCTTCGTTCAGTGCTGCAATCAGTCGCTGCTTGGCCCTGTCGCACTTGCATTCCTGAATAAAGCGTATCTCATTGGCGGGGATGCCATACTCCCGCACCAGCTTGTGCTTAATCTCGGAATAGACACTCCAGGCATCATTGTTCTGCCATGTTGAGAGGTCGGAGAAGATAAGCTGTGTGCCTTTCTGTGCATCGTACCTGTCGTAATACTCTTTGACGAGTGCTGCACATCGGCTTGCCTTATTTCTCGGATGGTCGCCATACGAGGGGTCAATAAGGCGCATATCAAGGCTCATCTTCCTTGCCATATCAGTTGCATACAACATCTTGGCCATCTCCATCTTCTTCCGTCGGTCAGGGTCGTCAGGCATCGGTATGCCTATAACCCTAAAGTCTCCTGATTTTGCAAACTCCATTAGACGCAGGATGAACTCTTCCTGATCTGGCGTTGGCTTGATGTTCAGCAGCATTGGGTGCTTTGCCGGACGCTCGATGCCAACATCCTCTGCTGTGCGGAAGTCTGTTATCTCATTGTAGAACATTGCAAGCTCCGGCACCTTGATAAAGTAGCGGAATCGTTCTTTCAGGATAATGGCGTTTGTTATCGAGAACTCAAATTCGCTACTTTTCTTTGTAAAAATGGCTGCCCATGCGTCGAAGCAACCGATATTCTGCTTCGCCAAGGCTCTCGGACGGAGATATTTGAACAGGCAATACAACTCTGTCAAGCTGTTTGTGACAGTCGTGCCGCTGAGGAAGGTAGCCCCGAGGTCCCTCTGTGTACGCTTCTGAATGGTGCGGATAGCCATAAGCAGGTTAAATGCACGCTTGCTGCCTTCGGGATTTCCGATGCCTGCCACACGGTCGTGACGGGTTGTGAATTGCAAGTTCTTGAAGATATGACTTTCGTCCACAAAGATATGGTCGATACCGAGAAGGCCGAAGTCCACAATGTTATCGGCACGCTTTCTTAAAGACTGTTGGAGTTTCTGAATTTTCACGGCAACGCTTTTTTTGCGAATCTCCAACCCTCTGCGCATCTTCTTACTTACATCCCATCCCCATGTGCTCATTGCTTCAAGGCTGTCTTCCACTTCCTGCAACTCGTCTTTCAGTTGTTCCAGTTGGATTACCTCGCTCTGCGGAATACGGCCAAACTGGTCGTGCGACATGATTATACAATCATAATCGTTGTTCTTTGCATTGTTCAGGAACTCCACGCGCTGACTGCCGGCATAGTCGCTCTCCTTTGCGAACAATATATTTGCTTGTGGATAAGCTGTGCGATATGTCTCTGCAATGGCACTGACATTCGCCTTCATGCCGATAATCATTGGCTTGTGGCACAGGCCAAGACGCTTCATTTCGTGAGCGGCAATGCACATAATGAGGGTCTTTCCGCTGCCGACCTCATGGTCGCAGATGCCCCCACCATTCAGCAACAGCATCCATACACAATCCTTCTGACTGCCGTAGATGTGTTCTATGCCATACTTCTTCTTTAGCCCGTCCATATCTATGCCAGGGAATGTCTGATGGCTTCCGTCATATCGCGGCTTGACGAAACAATTAAATCTGCGATTGTAGGCAGCGGCAAGGTCGTCACGGAAATCTTTCGGCTGACGCTGGAGCCAATCGACAAACCCTTGACGTATCTCTTCAATCTTCGCGTTTGCCAACTGCGTCTTCTCCGCATCCTCTATCTTGATGTAATCGCCATCGTCATCCGTCATCTTTTCGCCTTTCTCGTTGCGCTTGTACTTCATCATCTTGGGACAAGTATTATGAAGGGCATGTACCAATAGCTCCATACCGTAGTAGTCGTTGCTGGCTTCACTGCTTACACAAAACTGTGTCCAGATCTTTTCATTGCCACGATGCACATCTGCTGCATATTGGTCGAGCAAAGGCTGATACTTCACGGTCACTTCTGCTTTCGCATCGGGCATTGAAAAGAACTCCGAGGCAAACTTCTCATACACCTTCGTACTTATCCAGCGTTCTCCGAGATTAAAGTCAAGGTCGTCGAATGGGATAGGTGTTGGGATGGCAGCTTCCAAGGCACTGATGGAGCGTTGAACAAGTTCGTTGCCGTCACCCTTTCTCTTGATGCGCTCAAGCTTCTCGATTACGTTCCCACTGACAAAGCGAGCCTTTATCTCATATTCCCCATTTAGGGGGTTATAAAATACTTCGTCGCTCAAAGCATCCAGCAGTTCTTCTGGTGTCATCCCTGTAAGTCCAGCCATATAACCGAGCCTTGGTTCTCCGTACTCATTCAGTGATGCAGCAAGTGCCTCCTGTGCCGTGTCGCAATGGTTCAGTTCTTCCGTTGCAAAAGCAATAGGCTTCAGCATAATGTCGGCTTTCACATAGCGGAAATCCACCTTACGCTCAATAGCCAACACTTCTGTTACATTCAGCCGCTTTGCAACCTGACGGTTGTCTTCGTTGTTCAGGTCGCCATACTTATTTGTGTAGGCATCGTAAAGGGTGTTAAGCTTCTTTCGCAATGCAGGTTTCTCTTTTCGTTCTGTTGCTTCCTTTTCGTACAGCTCCGTATAGACTTTGCACAGTTCCATCAGTTTCATCTCCTGCCCGGTGTAATGTTGCTTCTTGCCATTGCTCCGCGATACTGCGGCACCGTGATTGCCGCCTTTGTGGAAGAGGTCAACATCAACATTCGCTGCAATGTCTTTTGCAAGAACGATGCCCATATCCCTTGCAATGCCGCTCACGCCGTCACGATGCTCATAGACGAAGCCAGGCTTGCCGTATGGGTCTGTATCAATCTTCTTATCGGTGGCAATAACATGATCGGGGTACACCGTAAAGTAGAGGTTGGTCGGGCAGTCGCTATCGTCGTATGTTGTCAGCAGCAGCGATTCATCGGGAGTTAGCGATGTCCTACCGTTGCACTTCTGCAACACCAACAAGTCTGTGCCTACTTCCGTGTCTGCATCTTTGAAGAGGTTGTTAGCCAATCGCAGAGCACTTACCAGTTTTGCGTTCTTCAATGCTTCACGCAGTTGCCCCATATCGCGGTTGAGATAGTTCGACGTGATGATGTATGCCAGGATGCCACCGTTACGGAGACAGTCAAGTCCCTTCAGCACATAGTAGCGGTGTATCATCTTTGCTGCCTCTCTCCGTACAGCGTCGTCGCTATTGGTGTATGCGGGGTCGAACACGCTGATATTGCCAAAGGGGACATTGGTCGTAACAAGGTCAAAGCGTCCCAGGTCACTTGCAGGGATAGTCTCAAAGCCCTTGCCAATAACCTTTACAAAACGTGTAAATGGCAATGCTTTCATAGAACGGTCAAGAAGGAGAGAAGTTAAAACATCCTTTTCGTAGGCGACTACTTCATCCCCATCAATGCCAACCTGCAAAAATGAACCACTGCCAGCAGCAGGGTCAAGGATATGCTTGCTGTCAATGTGAGCATGGATAAGCGCATCCTGTATTTTGTCCGGAATGGCTTTCGGCGTATAGTACGCCGTGAGCGTGCTTTCCTTCACGCTTTGCATCCAAGCCTTGAACTCGCGCTCGTCGCTACTCTCATCTTTCAAAAGCTGATGAAGCATGATTGTGTCAAAGAAACAATCAATGTCGCTCTTCGTCCATGCTGCCGTATCGAGAGGGTTAAGGACAAAGTTCAACCCTCCAAAGCCTGTGTACTTCCTGAGTATGTCAATGTCATACTCGCTCGTTGATGTTAAAGCGTGGCGCAATGCCTCAATGTTGTCACGAAGTCTTTGTAATTTACTCATACTTTCTGTAATTTGTTATACTTTTTATCAAGGTTTTGGAATCTCTGCATCGTTGCTGTCTCGTTGACGAAATTGTCCCAGCCGCAGGCATGGAATTGTTGGGCTGCTACATGGAGGTCGATAACCCCTGCGACATAATCCCAATAGAGGGCTTCGTCTGTTGTCAGGACATTCAACGTACCCTTCGGTGTCCGGCTTGGGTTATCAACCCACGGACAGCCAACGGCTCTTAACTTCTCGCGCCGCTCTTTGTATCGGCGTAACAATTTAGTTTGTTCTTTCATAATTCACAGTATTTGTTTAACTCACATTCTTGCGTATGGATGTTTATATCCGCTCCTTGGGTCTGACCATTCCGCTTCCATTCTTTGAACATTTGGCGGGCATAGTCATTGCGGCATCCCTCATAGTCTTCTCGGAGACATTCTTTGTCATATTGGCTTGGGTCAAAGTTGTCATCCAGCCTTTCCCGAATCATTTTACATACGGCACGGACAAGCGGCTTACGCTCTGTAAACACACCCATCAGCACCAAAGAGCCTGTTGAGAGCCATTGGTCGCCCTCATAAAGAAGTGTTGCTGTCATAGTAGTATATCGTTTAGTTATCGTTAATTCCCCACAGGGCTTGCTTCTTTCCATGTCTGTCGTAATACTCACCAGTCTTCAGTGGCTTGAAGATGTGGCCGCCATGTTTCTTTACCCACTTGCGGAACTCACGCCGACCGCAAGTCCAATAGGCACCGGTCTCATAAACCCTTGCCCGTTTGTCGTGCATATTGTGGAACACGTTGAATGTTCTACCATACTTCACGACCGAAGCGTGCATCAGATTCTTCTGCCAGTATTCTTCCTTCTTGTTCATAATCGTAAAATTTGGTTTTGGTTAAACAATTCTTCTTTGCTCCCGCAGTGCCATCAAAGGCATAGGCTCATGGCCGCTGCGGGATAAGGCAGGTTAATGATTCCCTTCTACTTCGATAACCTCATGCGATATGCCAATGAGGTTTAACAACTCGCTTGCTCGCTTTGCTTCTGCATCGTCCATCTTCAAGCAGAGTGTCTTGTCTGCTATGAACCGAGTCGGCCTGAGCCTATACAGGTACTTCGTGCAGTTCTCTCTGGTGTCCCAAATCTTGATTGTCTTTGCCATAGTCACTTCTTCTTCGGTTCCTTATAGTAGCATGTCACTTTCAGTCCGTCGCGAGCCATGTACTTAGCCAGCGTCAGCATGTCCTTGTAGTAGATGTTCAGCCGGATGTTCTTCAGCTTGCCGTTCAGGATATACTCGAACACGTTACCTTCTTTTCTGTTTTTGATAACGCTCTTCAGGTGCGCCTCGTCAATCAGAACGGACTGAAGACTGTGTACCCACGGACGCTCGGAGTCATCGGGATGCTTCTGCTTGTAGATGTGCAGGAAGATGGCCATGCAGTTGCCGTCGCGGATTTGTATGGGGTATCTGTTGTACACCACACAGCCCTTCTCGTCCTTCACCTCGACATACTTGCCGTCACTATTCTTCTCTCTCTTTGCCTGGCACAGCGTCAGTCTTCCGATAGTTGTTCCATTGTACTGTATTGCCATAGTTTCACTTCTTTTTAGGTGGATATAAAATTCTTTTCAGTTTATTCAGGGCCTCGCTCTTGGTGGCACCTAAAACGGCGGGGTTAATGTCGCCGTCCTTGTTGATGATTTCAGCGCAAGCCCAGCGGATAAGGTGGTTCTTTGTGGCAGGCCATACCTTCTGGTAGTGGCGTGCCTCCTTCGCGGTGTCAAACACGTCGGCAAAGGCAGGTTCATCGGCAAAGTCCGGGTCGTATAGTTCGACCCAGACTTCAATTTCGTAGTCTCTGTAATTGATGCGTGCCATATCATAAAGTTTACAAACCTTTTAGCCAGTCGGCCATGTCGCCCTCGTTCTCCCACCAGCCTTCGCCCAGGCCATTCTCACTGCCGTACTCTTCCAGCAGGTCTATGACCTTATCGCAGTTCACAGTCTGCTCCGTAGGCACGAGGTGCATATTATAGCTCTTGTCGATTTCCGCTTGGAGGATAGCCATATCATCCTCGTCCATGTTTTCTCGCACATACTTTAGTGCCGCTTTCTGTTTCTTGGTCATTGTCCAATCATCTTTAGGAATTGCTCTTCGTTGATAATCTCGATGCCGAGTTGTTCGGCCTTCTCGCGCTTGGCTGGCCCCATATTGTCGCCGGCAAGGATGTAGTTCGTATTCTTCGATACGCTGCTGCCGTTCTTGCCGCCATACTGCTCAATCATGGCTCTGTACTCATCGCGGCTGTGCTGCTCGAACACGCCACTGATAACGATTGTCAGACCAGCGAGAGGCTTTTGTGTTGTGCCTGATGGATGGGCTATCTTCTCTTCCATCTGCAACCCAATAGCCTGCAATCGGCTCAACAGTTCCAAGTTCTCTTTGTCAGAGAACCATTGACTAAGGCTTGTGGCAGTATTCTCTCCCACCCCGTCTATCTGCATAAGTTGTTCTGGGCAGGCGGTGGCAATGGCAACGAGCGTGTTGATGCTGCCGTAGTGCTTTAGCAGCAGCTTGGCTGTGCTTGCTCCGACATAGCGGATGCCAAGAGCAAAGAGGACGCGGTGCGCAGGAACGCTCTTGCTTTCCGTTCTGGAGAGGATTATCCTTGTCGAGAAGAATGTCTCCAACTTTTCGGACTCGTAAATATCTGCAACGTCCTTGACAATGCCGTCGCCTATCCACTCTTCAATCATCCTTGGGCCGACGCCTTGTATGTTCATAGCGTCGCGGCTTACGAAGTGCTCCAATCTTGCTTGCAGTTGTGCAGGACAACTCTCTCCGATGCAGTAGTGGTTGCTGCCGTCCTTTACTAACGGTGCGCCACATTCGGGGCAATACTTTGGATAGGCCACTTCCTTGAAGTCCTTTGTGGCGCATGGGTCAACACCGACAACTATCTTCGGGATAATCTCGCCGCCCTTCTCAACTTCAATCTGCCCGCCGATGGCAATGTGCATGTCGTGCAGGAAGTCGGCATTGTTGCCTGTCGCTTTCCTCACAAGCGTACCAGCCAGGGGGATGGGGTCGAAGTGAACGACTGGCGTCACCTGTCCTGTTCTTCCCACTTGGAAGGTCACGTCGCGGACGGTGGTTATCATCCTTTCGGCATTGAACTTATAGGCAATAGCCCACTTTGGAGCCTTGCTTGTTGAGCCACACAGACTGCGCTGGTGACGTGCCGCCACCTTGAACACGATGCCGTCAATGGGATAGTCCATCAGCGGACGGCGAAGTACGAAGTCATTGATGACATACTCCAAACGCTCCCTGTCGAAGCAGTCCGTGTCTATGGTGCGGTTCCCGTTGCCGTCTTTGGCGCAATACCCTACATGGAAGCTCTGCGCAGTCGGCACGCCCTTACCAAAGAGATAGTTCATCAGGTCGCATTGGTCGTTTTCCCAGAACTCATGGTCATCTTTCACCATTGCAGGATTCTTTGGGATGCGGTACGTCGAAGTCACTTCATACAGATAGACATCCAGGCATCTTTCCCTTACCACACTGCTGCGAGTGCTCTTCAACGTACCTGCTGCGGCATTTCTTGGATTGGCAAAGGGTTCCTCTCCGTTAGCCTCGCGCTGTGCATTGAGCTTGGCAAAGCTTTTGAACGGCATCAGCACCTCTCCCCTTATCTCAAAGATGGGACAAGCCTTGATATTCGGCTCATTGATGACAAGCGGCACACGCTCTATCATCTTCACGTTCTCCGTCACATCATCGCCCTGCACACCGTCGCCACGGGTCACGGCTTGCGTCAGTCGGCCATACTTGTAGATAAGCGAGATGCTTAGTCCGTCGTACTTCGGTTCGTAGGCAATCGCCACATCTTCACCATTGACGGCCTTCACGCCTTCGTACCACTGGAGCAGTTCATCCACACTGTAAGCATTGGCAAGTGACAGCATCGGCACTTGGTGCTTGACGTGCTTGAACTCCTGCTGCAAGTCACTACCTACACGCTTCGTTGGGCTGTCATCCGCCACCATTTCGGGGTACTGTCGTTCCAGTTCCTGAAGTTCTCGCATCATCGTATCAAACTCTTGGTCGCTCACTTCGCTAAAATGGTCCACATAGTAGCGATAGTTGTAATGGTTGAGCTGTTTTGTCAGCTCTTCCATTCTCTGCTTTGCTTCTTGCTGATTCATTGTTTCATTGGGGTTAAATTGAACACTATTATTTCTTTATGCAGCAAATGCCGGCAGCATCTTGGGCAATTCCATAGACTTATAGATTTCATCATAGCGGCGCAGGATGTAGTTCGTTGCCCTTTGGATGTGGTCAATGACCATCGGAATAAAATCATCCTTCTCGCGGATGGCCTTGCGCCAACTATCAACGTATGCCATGTGCTGTTCGTCAAGCAGCTTGCCAACGCCCAGCATACTGCAAACACAAGCAGATGTCAGTTCTGCAACAAATTCTTCCATAGCATAGTCCTCGTCGCCGAAATGACCGTCCTGCGTGCGCTTCAACTCCCTGGCGGTTGAGTGCGCCATTTCGTGAATGGCTGTTCCGTAGAACGCTTCGTCGCTTTGGAAGTTCTTGCGCAGCGGAAGTCTGATGCTGTCTTGCGACGGAGAGTAGAAAGCACTATTGCCGCCGAACTCAATCGGGCATCGCCACATGCCAGGCTGCATTATCATACGTTCCAGCACAGGGTCAATGACTGTCTGGTGGTACTCATGTCCCTCGACAGTAGTCATGGCTTCGTACTCTTCGGGGTACTGCACCTTGAAATCGGTTTGGTCTATGTTCCACACATAGTAGATGCGGAGCATAAAGTAGCGGCGGCACTGCTCTTGTTCCTCTTCGGGCAATTGCTCGTAGTCATAAAGTGACAGACTATTGCCGTCCTTGTCACGGAAGCGCGGCAGGAACTTAAACACAGGGAAAGACCGCTCACGAACCATCACAGGCAAGCCCTTCTTGTCGAAGATTGCATTGCCATTTTCGTCCAGTGCTGCATGAGCATTGAGCGACAGGCCGCTAAACTTCTTGTTTTCGTCCGTCATTTCGTTGAAGGTTAAAAAGTATTGCGTTTCGTAGCCATAGATGTTGCACAGAAGGCGCAGAAGGAAATGATTAACTCCCTGATAGGGTTTCGACTTGCGATATAGATTGCATGGAACTCCATTATTAGACGATACCCAGGGCTTCTGCCATGCGCTTGCTTCGCCCTTGTCAATGGCTGCGATGAAAAGTTCAGCGTACTTTTCTTTCATGCGGTCGGTCATTTGTGATAACTTTTTCATTTCTTAAAATTTTATTGGTTGTTGTGAATTATTGGAAATTATTGGAAATTGTCGGAGTGGCGGCTTGCCGATTAGCAAGCCACCAGTTTAATGATTTCCTGCACAGTCTTTCTGTGCTTTGCACTCATTTGGATTCCGGAATAGGTCGCGCCGCTTCGGGTATAGGGGCGCTTCCTTCCCCATAACGTCATCAGCACCGCCTCGATGCGGGAGGTGTCTCCAGCAACGACGATAGACTTGCCGTAGTTGATGATGTGCGGCTGTCCTGCCTCCGGCTTGGCTGTCACCTCGCCGTGCCTTGGTGCTGGCTTGGACGTTTCGGCTGTCGGCTCTGACTCGTCTGCCTGCTCTTCTGTAGGAACATCCGTCACTTCCTCTACTTCGCCTGCTTCGTCCGTCTCCTCTGCGCCATCGGCTTCGTCCGCTTCCTCTGTGACTTCTTCTTTGGGTGCGGTGCGTGGCAGAACTCGCGGCTTCACAGTCGGCATTGGGGCTGCTTCCTCAGTTGCTTCCTCTTCGATAGGCTCAACATCCTGTGCTTCGGCGCATGGCTCTTCCGTTGGAGCTTGCACAAGGTCGTCTATCCTGACTCTTATGCCGCTTCTGACAAGCTGCGACATGATTTGCTGAAGCTTATCAACAGGGAACAGACAGATAGGCACGTCGCCATGATTTTGTGTTGGCAGTCCTGTAACCTCACTGACCTTCGTTGCATCGTCGCTGATGACAACATACACACCATTACTGCGGAAGATTGTCACAGCGTCGGGGTTCTTAGCCTTGGCTTCCTTCCACTGCTGCATAACGGGGTCGTCGCTTTGGCTTTCTTGCCCTTCGGCATTTACGATTTCCCCTATCGCGTCCGGATCGCCGTCGCCGTTAGGGTCATCCTTGATTTCCTCAAACTCCGCAAATTCATCTTCAGTTGTCGTCGGCACGACCACATCTTGCGGTTCTTCGTGTGGCTCATCCACCTTCCATGTTCCTGCTTTCAGGTTCTCGAAAAGCCTCTCGACCGAGATGGGAATGATAGCAGCTTGCGCATTGCCACTTTTGTATTCACCTTGAAGAGTGTCACCATTGGCACTCTTAATAACGATGGTGGCGATATTCTCGCCGACGATGATTGTCTTGCCTACATAGTCCTGGGCGTTCTGAATGTTGGTTGTTTCCATAGTGTTTTGTGTGTTTATTGATTGTGTTGTTTGGGGGTTGATTGTCTCTGTGATGCCGCGCTTCACTTGCTTTGTGAGCTTCGGGTCTTCCAATTGGTCGCAGATAGCGACTTTGTATTTTGCACGTATCAGTTTCGGCAAATAGGAGTCCAGAGCGTGATGCGGAAATCCTGCCATCTTATTGCCGGCTTTGTTATTCGTGAGGGTAATGCCAAGAACTTTTGCACACTTTTCAGCATCTTCTTCGTATGCCTCATAGAAATCTCCGCATCTGAATAACAGCAACCTTTCGGGGTGATTCGCTTTAATTTCCCGATACTGCTTCATCATTGGGGTTTCGTCTGTTGTTTGACTGTTGTCGGAAAAGAGATACGAGCCTGTCAGTGCCACTTCCCTGATGTAAGCTTTCAGCTCGTCCCACTTGCGTCCGTCAAACAACATACGGATGTTCGCCTTGTGTTCGTCCGTATTCAGATTGGCGTACATCTGGTCGATAGTTTTCTGGCTGTTGCGGGGTGCTTCTTTCACATATACGAATTGGGTAGCGTCCAACGGACTTTTGCCGCCCATCATAACGCACCCGAAGCCGAAATCCGACCTCCATCCTGGTTGTACGGACACATAGAAGTGATTGCCGCCCACTCGATAGCTGCTATCATCGTAAGCTACTCGCACACTCAGTTTGTTGAACTCCTCTGCTGCTGGGCAGTCTGTCTTGTAAGGTGTGACGTCCACATAGAAACCACGTCCTTGAATTTTACTTGCCATAATTGATTGTAGGTTTTAATGTTTTTGTAAATAGTCATAAAGTTCTCTCGCTGTCTTATAGCACCCATCAAGAGTAGGGATGCGCTTGCCACGTTGTTTCCAGTATTGGCAATTGCCTTTTCCGTTAATCTCGATGATGACCTGCTGAAGATTGTGAACAGTGCGCAGATGGATAGCAATACCATAGCGGCGGCAAAGCGTCACGACATCCTCTCCGGCAATCTTCTCGCCATTGCGGAACTTCGCTTCCTCTTGCTTCAGTCGCCCTTCCTCTTTGGCGGCTTCCTCGGCTTCCTTGCGGGCTTTTTCTTCGCGTTCCTTGCGTGCAGCCTCCATGCGCTCTTTCGCTTTTGCTTCGCGCTCTTCCTGCTTTATAGCCCTTATCTCTTTCAGCCCCGAAAGGATGGGTGACTCGGCTTCCTCAAAGGCACGGATAGCAGCAGCGCATATCCATTTGTCGCCCGAAAGGAGATAGTTGCTGTAGTCCTGAATGGCGGTCAGTTCCTCAGTAGCCCTGTCGCGGCTTTTCTTGTCGTCAACAATTCGCCGCTGGCAGTATTCGCGCTCCTTTTCTTTCCGTTCATCGGCTGCATTAGGATAAGCCGCAAGAAAATTGTCCAGGCATTTCTTGCAATTCGTCTCGATGTCTGCGTCTGTCTGCAATAGTCGCTCCACATCATATTTGGACAATACCCTACTCTGAACCCACACAGCAACCTTATCGTTAAGCTGTGCATAGAGGACATAATAGTCACCATCAATCTCGTACCAAAGGGGAGATTTGCAATGCTCGTTGTCGATGTTTGGCAGCAGTTCGCTCAAGTTAAAAAGCTCGATGCTTCTGCGCTTCGGCGTGTTGCCGTCACTACCAATGTAATGGCACCAAAATTTCTTTGTGTTCATAATCGTTTAGATTTGGTCTGTCTCGAAATAGAAAATCACGTTTAGCTGGTTGCCCAACTCGTAGAACTCCACGCGGAGGCCCTCGTTTTCTGGGCACTCCCAAGCCTTGAAAGTGCTGCGGTAGTCGTCGAAGATGTACTTTCTTGCATCTTCCCAATCGGAGGTGCCGGCACATCCCGATACGGCAAGCAGCGTAATGTGTACGCAGTTGTCGCCCCACTTCCAGCGGACATCCACAATGCCGCTCCATGCAGGTATGCCGTCTTCAATGGCTGTCTTCGTCCCGACAAGGTGGCGCGTCCTACTCCCATCGCGATGGTCGCAGGCTTGATAGAAGTCGTCAAACACATCATCCTCGAAGGGGTCTTCGAGAAGGTTCTTGTTATCAATAGGCGCTGGTATTCGATTCATGTTTGCCATAGTTTTATTGATTAGTCGTTCAACATCTTTTCAACTTCCTCATATACCTCTCTTACGAAAAAGTCCGAGCGATAACTGTTGTAGATTAGCACTATCTTTGTGCCATGCACTTTCTTCTTGGTGAAGCCCTCTCCGTTTACTTCCATGCTTGCTGGGCAAGCAAAAGCAACCTGTGCCTTGCTAATTGTCATTGGCAAGACTTTCCCGATAGGGTTTATTTGCGTTAGTCTGATAAATTGCGCCATAGCCGTATAGTTAATTGTTTTCGCAATACTTGATGATTTTTCTCAAATTGTCCTCTGAGCCGAGGCGGTTGATACGGATGTCTGCCTCCATTTCGTAGGATGTTCCAAAGGCAGATGGGTTGCAGTTGCTGTCCACAAAAAGACTCTCCACTTGAAACTCCATTCCCCCGATGTAGAGCGTTAGCCATTCTTTGTTCTGCACTATATTCCCATCGTAGTCGTGTCGTTCAAGATAGGAAAGCACGGCATTGTCGGCGCGTTCAGCCCATTCCAACAGAGAGGTTGTCATTGGGTTGTCGCAGTGGCGGCATGGGTCGAGCGTAACACCCTCACTTTTCCCAATGTTGATGATTTCTTCCGTCAGATAGCCAACAAAACCATAGGCCACATCCTCTTCAATGTCAACGTCTATATTCCATCCATATTCCGCCGACCCCGCCTTACAGCAAAGATGCCCATTCTTATCAAGCCACACGGACTTGAATTCCACATTGCCGCACCAACCTCCATGATGTTCATTGACAATAAGAACAGGGTTGTCGGTGTTTTTATGGCGTGAGAAATTCACGCGCTTCCCATACTGCCGCAATACATTTCTCAGCTGCTCCAACTCTACTTTTTTGAGAGCCTGGTGTTTTTGATAGTTGTCCATAATTTTGAATTGTTGATTTTATCCGAATAGAGTGTCATAGATATTGCTGTCATCCATAGTCCTGTCCGTTGCCATTTGCGACACGCGGACTTCTGTGTAATAGAATGGCTCTTCCGTTTCACACCACTCGTATATCTTTGCCGAATAGGTGCCTTGTTTGGTGATGCGCTCCGTGAGCACAGCATCGTTTCCGAACTCCTTTTCGTACAGCTGGTGCGTGAAAGCAATAGTCTTTTCCTTCGTGGATAGGATTGCTACCACACCGAAGTCCGTAGTCGTCTTGTCGTAAGAGCCTTCAAAATCCTTGAAGATACTGCTGCCTTCGTCCTTTTCGTTCTTCACATAATGACCATACTCGGCTGTCACAGCCCACAAAGGCTGCATAGGCTGTGCCGTGATTGTCTTTTTAGCTTCCATGAGTTTGTAATTTATGCTGCAATAGCAACGGCTTGTTTTTCGGATTTCTTTGTTCCCTTAGTTGCCACTTCGCGGACTTTCAGTAGTTCCTCAATGTCCTTGCGGTGGTCGGTAATGAGTTGGCGTATTTCCTTATCACGCTCTGGCACCTGGTTACAAGCGGCGCGGCATTGTACGATGCTGTGCCGTTGCGTGTTGTACTCAATAGTCGCCAGCCGCTTGCCGGCAGAGTCCCTCGCAGAGAGAATAAGGGTGTAAGGATGGGCATTGATGTCATAGTAGCCACAGGCATAGACGCAATGCTTCATAGCCTTTCCCTCTTCCTTGAACTCTTCGATGCTTTGCAAGGGTCGCACAAACAAGTTCTTGCCAGATAGCGACAACGATAGCAGGCTACCCATCAGTTCGGGCCAGTGCGCTACCATTTCCGCATGTTTCTTGTCACGCTCTATCCGCTCTTGCTCCCTTTGTGCTGCCTCTTCCGCACGCCTCCGCTCTTCGACAACATCATGACGTTCCGCCAGGCGGTCGTGTTCACGCTTTAAGTTCTTTGGGCAGATGTAGTGGGGGTTGTGCAGGTCGAGATGGAAGTAGTCGAGCAATGTCAAATAATCCTTATACAACGTATAGTCCTTGATACGATAGCCGTGTCGTTGGCAAATCTTCAGGGCTTCCTTCATCTCTTGTGGTACATAGCCGCTCTTGCAAATGAGATAATTCACTAAAGCGGTCTGTCCTGTCTTCCAAAGTGTCTCATAATAGTTGTCGGTCAGCAGCTTTACTGCCACATCTACGGGATAGTTTGAATTGCGCATTGTCCGTAGTCCGTTGCGGTGCAGCGTCTTGGCGACGCTCGTAACCTTTGTGGCGGTACAATAAAGGCTTTGCCGATAATACTCCTTTGAGCCTGTTGAAAACTTGTGCGAACTGACAAAGTGAATACGGGAGCCGTACATCCAGTTGTCGTAATAGTACGATGGGAACGGACGCAGGTAGAGACGATAGTAATAGGTATCGCCTTTTGGCGTTATCAGTTCTCGCGCTACTTCTTCAACCCTATACGTTGCCTTGCGCCCCATAGCCACGTCGCGGAACACAGCAAAGAAGCGCATCGCCTGGGTGTCGTCCTTCCATGCCGACGATAGACAGAAATAGTCCATTGTACTATGACTGCGCTCTATCTTCCACGGCTCGCCCTTAAAGGGTCTGCCGCAATGAGGACAGACCTTCGCTTTGGGGTCTTTAACGATACCGCCACAGTCGCTGCAATAGGTTTTCTTTTTCAGTTCTATGCGTTGCGTGGGGTGGACATGTTCGATAACCCACGTCCGCTGCCTTTCGGTCAGTGGCGTTTTATTGGCGTGCTCATTCCATGAATCAGCCAGCACCTTATAAGTGTCTTTCCGTGCCATAATGTTCAATGTTCAATGGTTAATGTTTCTCGCTTTTCAGCGACTCGTTACTCTCATCGTAATAATGCACAGCCAATCCGAAAATTTCTTCGGGTGGTGCATAAAGACCAACGGCACTCTTGCCGCCTCGGTTCTTCTCTGCCCTCTTGCGCATGACATCGAAAATATAGTCGCAGCAACCTTCAAGGCTCTTGTCTTTCGCATTTAGCTTCTCCTTCATGTCCGGGCGGCTGTTCAGATAGACTTCGATAGCCTGCTTGAACTCTGCAGGGATGACATAGTTTGCACCGCCTTTTGTCTTGGGCGTGTCCGTCTTGGGCGTGGCTTTTGGAGCAGACTTTCCGCCATTTGCCGCAGGCTTCACAACAGGCTTCACTAACGGCTTTGTGGCGGCAGGCTTTACTACCGGCTTCACTATAGGTTTTTCAGCCGATGTCTTGGGCTTCACAACAGGGGTAACTCTTGGCGTTACCCTTGGTTTTACACTTGCGCTTGGTGCGCTTATCTGGTTCTCGGACTTGCCCTGCAACTGTGCAGCGGCTGCATTGATAGCGTCTAATAAATTAGCCATGATAGTTTACAATTTGATGGTTGATGTTTAGGCTGCCTGAAGACGCAGGCTGCCCACGGTGTATTCGTAAAGGTCGGTTTCTCCGATAGTATCTCCGTCAAGCATCATCCCGATAGCTTGCGGAAGGGATATTTTCTTTCTTGCCATAGTTAGAAATTTTCGTTGGTATGTTTTAGTTATGCAGCCTTAATGATAGCCTTGAGGAAGTTTTCCAGCGTACCCTTGTTGTCCGCAGAGAGGTGGGCGGCTTTTGCCACTTCAGCAAATGCCTTCATCAGAGCCTCTTCCGTATAGGTGCGAGTCTTCTTTGTCGCATTGATGGTCAGTTCCTTTTTGGGTGCAGGCTTCTCCGCCTTTGGCTTTGGGGCGGGTGCGGGCTTAGATAGTGCAGCAGCGTCCTTGCACACTGCCTTCCATTGTTCTGTGGTTGACTTCTCGTCGCTGAGTATCTTGGCAATACGCTTTGCGATGTCGTCATAGCCTACAGGAAAAGTCACGCAGATTTGCTCCTTGCCGTCAAGTTCTATGCGCGACTCGATGGCGTTGACAGGGCTTGCCTTACCCTCTTCTCCGCAGATATGGGTGATGCGAGGGTCGCCGTATAAGTCCCAGCGAGGGTCGTAGCCGTCAGGCTTGAAGCCAACAATGGCAGGGATGGTCTGACTCTTTTCGTCGGTGCAAGCCATGTAACTGAGCGGATAGGCTTCCGTGAATGTCTTTTGCGCAGGTTTCTCAGTCTTTGGTGCAGCCGCAGGTTTTTGTCCATCCTTCTTTTCGACAGGCTTTCTGCCTCTTGGTGCAGGCTTTTCCGCTTTGGGTGCAGACTTGCTTTCTTCGCGAGCCTTCTCGCTTTCAGCCTTGCGTTGCTGATAGGCTTTGTCGGCAAGGTCGCAGAGCGCGTCGTAGGATTCCTGCGTGAGCGTATCAAGGTCGCTGACAGTCTTTGCGGCAAGTTTTGCCACCTTGTGCCAGCACTCTGATGCACCCCACATGACGCAGGGGGTCATAGTGCCGTCGAATTGCAGTTGGGTATAGCGTCCATGAACGGCACTCGGTTCTCCGTCCTTGCCGATTTGGGCAATATACGCGATGCGTGGGTCATCCTTGCCCGTGAAGCCTACGAGCACAGGGATTGTCTTGCCGCTCTTTGCGCTTGTATAGGTTGCATACTGGAGGCTGTTGTTTGCCTGGTTGTTGTTCTCGGTCTGATTGTTATTCTTTGTTGCCATAATTTTTGCCCGTCGTGCCGATAGCGCAGCGTTAGAATTTTGGTTGTTTGTTTGATATTTTGTTATGATATTTCGTTATGCTGATAGAGACTTTATGCGATAACTTTCTTTGCGATGTGCTTTGTTCCCGTGGTGCTGACTTCCTTTACGCTCAATAGTTCCTGGATGTCGGCAGGCATAGGCTTTGCACCCATGCTGATAAGAGGGGTTGAGAACTCGCCTTGCATGTCGCGCAGTGCGCACATAGCGGCATCACTGTTCACGTTCTTGCCCAATACGAGGGCAGCAGTTGCCATAGCAACGAAAGATGTTGTAGTTTTCATTTTGATAAAAATTTAGGGGTTGTTTTGATTTATGAATTGTGATTTTTGGAATTGTCTTTAAGCCACTCGCTTTGCGCGTTTAGTCGCTTTGCGGGCGTTGGTAGAGGTTTCGGAACTTGCACCTTCCGCAAACAAGAAGGCGCACACTGCGATGCCGAAGCATACGATAGCCAACAAGCCGTTTGTCATTGTTTCGCCCGATGCAAACAAGATACCTGCGCAAGCTGCAATAGCGCCTGCAATTTTAGACTGAGTTTTCATGTCTCTGATAGCGGTTGCCTATACCCCGCAAGGTTTTAGTTAAAAATAGGTTTTGAAACTCTGTAGAAGCGAGGGGACTCGAACCCCCTGCGTACCTGAGTACGCCCATAGCTGTCCGTGATGCTATGCACTCCTCCTCCGTCAATACATACGCGCCATGCTGCTGGTAGGGTTAAGGTTTGGGAGACCTTGCCCGTCAGCACAATGCGTACCTATTGCCTGTAAATAGTTTCCTTTTAGTTTGAAGTCCGGGCTGCTGCGTTACCACCATGTGCGCATCTCGTGCGCTTGGGTTTCCTGCTCTTGCCTTCCCCAGCGGATTTAATTTGACTTTCCAACATCTGCCCTAAATGTCCCACGTTTAGGGCTGCAACAACTTGTCTTCACCAACCTTGCGCAATACACGTATTGCAATAGGTTCCGTTTCGGTACTCGTACCTCTGGCTACCTGTCCGCCTGCCTTCCACTCGTGTACCTATGTCGGTACTCGCTTAATTGCCTACCTGCTTTGCCGTCAGCTTTCAGCTCCAAACGATTGCCCTTTTTCGCTTAATAGAGTGAAGGGTACACCCTTCGGGATTTAACGACTCCCGCAGCCGGATTTATTTGCTTGCCAAATGCCCTGAAAACTGGGCTTTTAAGGCGGTGGCTAAGTCTTGAAAACCGGACTTTTGCCGCAAATAGAAAGTTTGTAGGCTGTAGGGGTGCGAACCCCTATAAAGTCGCTCTACCAGCCTTGCCAAATTCAGCCTTTAGGCTGCTGCCAAAGCCTTTGTTAAGGCTTCGTCGAGCTGCTTTTTTGTCATTTTGCCCTTGGCAAAGTTCGCCTGAAGCTCTTGAATTGCCTTGAAAAGAGCACCCTCAACGACAGCCTTTCCCTTGCCGCCCTTCTTAGAAGTCTTAGACTTCTTAGAAGCCTTCTTCTTGGCGTCCTTTCTGGCTTGCTGCCAGCTAAACAAATTGCCGCTCTGCTTTGCCCTCGCTTCAGCGAAGCGAAGCATCATAGATGCTGAGCTTATGATGTTCTCGAAGCTCCAAGTGGCAGCAGCCTTAAAGCTATATAGCTTTCCGTCGATGACTTCAGTCCATACAAAGCCGTCTCTTATAGAGAGGGGAGCAAAGTCCGAGCCACCTTCCGAGAGGTCATCCTTGACCTCCTTACAGGAGGTTAAGAGGTAGCCGTTGCGAGCTATTATAGAACCCCACCAAAAGCCACCGCAGCCAAAAGCCTCTTCGAGGCGGTTGTATAGCTCTGCTATACCGATAACAGACACTTCTTGAGCCTTTTTAAGGTCTGATAGGTCTGCCTCCTTACCTTGTGCAAACTTATTAAGTTTGCGCATTAGGTAAGTGGGGTTCGTGTTGATGGCTTTGGCTTCAGCCTTTGCGCACTTCTTTACTTCGTTGTTGGTCATCACTTTGTAAGCTTTGTTAGTCTTCATAATGTTTGCACTTTTTTATTCTGCTGTGCTGTTGCAGGGAAAATGAATTAAAAAATGTTTGCTTGTTGCGTTCCCTCCGCTGAGGAAATCTGCTGCAAAAGTATGGCGTTTTTATATACCCCACAAGAAAATTTTCATCTTTTTTCGTGTTTTTGCGCAACTAATTTTCGGCACTTTATTGAATTTATGCGCAGGTTCATATCTTACGCGCGAGGATTTTGCTCTCCCTGCAAAAAGTTTATTTTCCCCTAATTTTTGCGAAAATTGCCACAAAAGCAGCGCAAAGAGGAAAACGCATCATTTTTCAACCTTAACACAATTCTTTATAAAGAATTGTGTTATTTTCGGCGTTTTCCTTCATTCTCAAAAATTGCACAAACTTTGTGAAACCTTAAAAATTGCCCTTTGTCGCAATCAGGTAGCAATCCAGGCTTAACAATCTGGTAGTACCCTAAAGGGACTACCAGATTGTTACCCTTTGGTTCTCGGCTGGCTGTCTTGCCTTGTCGCTGATGAAGCAGCACCCTCCAGCTCCAACAGTGTCTTCTGTGGAAGACTCTGTTGAGGTCAAGTGCCGCCAGTTCCGCCACCAACAGAACATCAGCAGGGGAGAGTCTTAACGACACTCCCCTGCTGCCATCGCTCCCTCTGTTCCTCTCGTCTTGCCTTGCCGAAGGGGTGCAGAGCGGCGCATATTTGCGCCCTTCACTCTATAGGAGTGAGGGGCGCACCCATTCAGCGAGGTGCGGGAACATGCGTAACTTCAAAAAAAAAAATTGAAAATTTTAATTTTGAAAATCTAAATGATATACATATTATAATAATAACAAGAGATTTCCCGAAATAACAAATTCAGAAAACCTCCTGTCATATTATATATATTATATAAATGTACGCGCGTGCGCGTGATACCTTATCCTTCTTTATCAATTAGAAGCTGTTCCTCTAATAAATCAAGTTCATCATCCTGAACATAGCGCACAGGAGTATGGTGTTGGGGCTTTTCTCTGTCCGCAACAACCTCTATACTGCAAAGCATTTTTGAAACAGCAAGCAGTTCGCTATTGATTTTAGAAATATCATCTGCTGATATATGGCCATAGAATTTGGATTTTGGAGCGCACAGTGCAGCACTTTTCTTTCCTTCGTTCCAGCCCAATATACGAAAGAGAAATCCAGTTAGATTGAAGTAATTGGAAAGATTCTTTACGATTGGAACGAGTGCCGGGTCGTAAGTGTTTCCGCGACTATTGGTGAACACTTCATCTGAACCAAATGGAATAACACATTTTTTTATTTCCCATGCAAGCTTCGGAAGGGCAGCGTTTAGCCTTGGGAGTGCCCTGTTTGTTATGCTTCGCGGAGCGCCGTTTTTTCCTTTTGTACGACGAAACGAACAGATAAGCATTGACGCTGTTGACCCCATCAATTCTGCTAAAGGTCTCATCGTAACATTGTGCTCAGTTAGATACCTGTATAAAAAATCCTGCGTAACAAGTTCCTTTTCTTCCATGTAGCTTTTCGTTATGTGTTTGCGGCTGCAAAGGTACACACTTTTTATACATCTACAAAGAGAAAAGTGATTTATTTTTTAATTTATGTCGAAAAACATGCGGCAAACTGGTTACAGATTGTTACCGGTTGAAAGCGTTACGGATTGTCACGGTTTCAATACCATTCTTAAACGAGGCGTGTTATGATGGCAAACATAACAGGCTATAATGGACAACTAAACGTGCCTCGTTGAATGAAAAAGCGTGAGACGTTTCACAACGTCCCACGCCAAAAGCTATGACAAACAAAATAATCGTGGTGTTAAAAGTCGTAAATTGTGGTTAATTTTGAGCCGTCGGTGGAATGTTGGGGGTACATTATTCCACTACCCCATTGTCTTTTCATAGAATTTTCTTATGCCTTGCCGGATTGGAGTAAGCGGCTTATGGTAGAGCTGGCGCATACGGGTGGTGTCAAGAACCACGCTCTTAACGTCACTCTTTCGGATTGGAGCGTTCTGGATCCTGACAGGTTCTGTGGCAATGTCGGAGAGGTGTCCGAGAATGTCCTTTACTGAAAGCCCTTCGCCGGAGCCGATATTGATGGCCTCATTTGCCACATTGCTTCGGAGAACCTTTTCGACTGCACATGCGAGGTCGTCAATGTAGATATAGTCGCGCACGGAACTACCATCGCCCCATACGGTAATGGGCTGGCGGTCGAGCAACTTTCCTATGGCAACAGCAATAAGGCCCTGACTGGCGTGTATGTTCTGTCCTGGTCCGTATGGGTTAGACGGACGGAGTATGAGGTATTGCAGGCCGTTCACCCGATGCTCGAAGCGGATGTTGGCCTCGATAATTTGTTTTGATAGTCCGTAGTAGGAGATTGGATTCTGGCGGTCTGTCTCGCGGAACGGCCTGCCGTCATTGTTTTCTCCGTAGATAGCACCGCCGCTGGAGAAGTAGATGAGCTTGATGCGACGACTGCTGCATAAGCTCAGGAGGCGGATAGTAGGACGCACGACGGAGCAAAGTTCTGTGAGGTAGTCGTAGTAGCCGCTGCCAGGTGTCATGGAAGATACCAGATGCACAACACTTGTTATGCGCCGCTCGATGATGGTCTGCTCAATGAGTTCCGTATCGTCGAGTGTGCCGCGAACAAGCCCGACGGCGCAGTCTTTTAGACGGGAGATGTCTGCCTGTGGTGGTTCAAGGACTGTGATATTTTGACTTTCATCCTGCTGAAGCATCTTGTGAATGATACTGGAACCTATGAAGCCTGCGCCGCCAATGAAGAGAAAGTTTTCCATGCTCAAGTGTTAAATGTTGTAAAAAGCGGTTAATTATTTTTCGGGTTATATTCTCAGGATGAAGTCATCAACTTGCAGGATGCAACAGTCACGAAGGCGGCGCGTCTGGCCGCTCTCAAATTGCACAAGGCGGCTTCCCTGCTCCGGGTAAACAGCAAGCGTCACACATGATTCTCCACGGATAACATCGCCATTCGATGCGGCAACATACCAAACCTTGAAGGGGATGCGCTCGGTGACTTGTTCGACTTTGCCGTCCGGCATCCTGCGGTTTACCAACTTTGTGCGCTCGGCTACGCGGCGGAGTTCCGACAGGGCCAGTGTTTTCAGGCGGGGCTTTTCCATACGTTTTAGATTAGGGTGTTTATTTGTTGTGTCATAATGTTGTCGTGTTGCAATGTTGCAGTGACTAAATGAGCTTCTTCAGAAGAGATAGCCACCAGGCTCTTTTCTTGAACACCCACCATGCGGCTGCTGCGAGAGCCGCAATAAGTACGACGTTTGCAAGATGTAGGCGCGTCTGCTGCCACCACGAAAGGGACTTCTCTATGTATTCAGGCACAGGGTATGGGTCTGGAACTGTATCATGCGTGGCAATGTATGTAGTGTCATGCACTTGCCTCTCGATGTACTTGGTGTGCCATCGTTCCACCTCCAGCCAGACGGTATCGCCGCGTTGCTTTTCCTTGACGTGTGTACTGTCGCTAACGAAGATGCTGTCGTGCTGGTGCTTTGTGATGAGCAAGGTATCGGTGCGGTGTTCAATGACCGGCACATATTGTACACTCTTGCAGCCGGAAAAGAGGGCAAGTGCAAGCAGGACTATCAAGGCTATTACAAGGATGCGAATGCAGCCCTTTCCTGGGGCGTTCTGGCCGTCATCCGGCCCAACCAATTGGAAGCCGTAGTCATCGTAGCGGAAGTGTTGATACATAGCTTATCGCGTTTTAGAGCCAAAATAGCGGCAAGCTCCCATTAAGTCAAGGGCGAAGTGTCGCGCTGCTACATATAGGACAACAAAAACAGCCAGCCCCGAGAAAAGCTACAACACGGAGCCAGCTGCCAAAACCTTTGAATGAAAAAAAGTTGGTGCTTTCGCCTCACGGCGTAAGTGACGGGAGAAGGACTCGAACCTCCGACCTTCAGGTTATGAGCCTGACGAGCTGGCCATCTGCTCCACCCCGTTACTTGTTTTCGGAGTTATTCTTGCCCATTTCTGCTGCAAAGGTACGCTAAATCAGTATAACGTGCAAGAAATTAAAATGTTATCTGCAACTCCCCTTTGCCGATTTCCCTGAACAATGAAGGTTATTTCTATGTTATTGGTCGCGTAAATAATACATAAGTATTTGATTTATAATTATTTATATTTTGTTTTTGCGGTTATTTTTGTTATTTTTGCTGTAAAAATTCTTTTGAAAATTTTTATAATTTATTATAGAATATATATAACTAATTGATATTCACACATTTCTTTTCTTTTTATATACACTTATTACTAATTGTGGGTATAAGGGAGTGACGCGCATACACGTAAAAGAATACCATTTCAGTAAGAGAACTTTTTCGTGTTTTGTTGTTTTTGAAATAGATTGTACCCGAAAATGGCCTTTTTTAGATAACTGACGATTTACGTTTTGCAATGCTCTGTGTTTTAGCGTGTTATGTGTTATTTCAGTTTTAAGTAACTTTTGTGGCGAATTTGTGCATTATTACGCTTGTAACATCTTGAAAATCAGTAGTTATTTTTATTTATCCGAAAAACGCCCGCTTTGCGCATTGATAGATAATTTTGACAATTTTCGTGGAAATCTTGCAGATGTCACGCGAAAACACTATCTTTGCGGTGCGATAAACTAACTCTAACCCTTAGTACTCAAATTTTTGATGCCTTCTACGACTATACCTATTGCCTGGCTGCACATTACAGGATATGCCCACGACTGGCTTTCTAATGAGTACGGCGGCTCTGTGCGGCTGTATGGCAAGCCTGTGGTTTCCATTGCCCACTTGTCCGGGGCGAAGGATATTCTTCGCATGGAAACAGTTGACGACATGGCAGCATCCGAAGACTCACGGCTGGCAATGTCTGCAATGCGTATGGACTGTATGGAAGCAGGAATCGCCCTCAGTCCTGAAACCATCCGGAGAATGTATGGTATGACCGCAGAGCAGCTGAAGATGTTCGTGCCAATAGAATGCCCCAAGATGGCACTAACGAAATATGGCGTGCTGCGTCCGTGGAACAGAACAACGACCTTCGGAAAGAGGCAGGCAATGGCACTGAACAGACTCCTGATGAAAAATTTCTGGCAAGCAATAGAGGACTATAATACTGCGCTGTGCGAGGCTGGCAAGGCCCCAGGCACAGCTATCAGTGTAATAGAGGGCTTCTGTGAAAAGACAGGGACAGGCGAGATATGGATTGAGGATCTGCGAAGAGAATGGCAGAGAAGGGTGGCGCGAAGAAAGCCAAAGCCCAAATGTTAAAAGGTGTTATTTGTGGTTAATTTTGACCTCAATACTCCGGCATCCATATATAGCCCGGGAAATGTTTGGCGAAAATCTCATCGAATTTGTCCGGCTCCCAATAGTGCTGAACGGCCCCATCCCGCGTAAAGGTCGAGCCATCAAAACATTTCAGCCATATTATATGTTTGTCCCCTTCTATTTTAGAAGGACGCAAATGCTGCATAAGGTTCTCGAAGTGTTTTGGTTCCTCGCAAAGGTGTCCAGTCCTTGCCTTGATAAGTTCTTCCTTCATGGCAGCAAACGAAGATAGCACATCTCCCGTAATACCCAAAGGAGAATCTTGTGTTTCTCCACAAGGCACAGGGTCAACAACTTCTTGTGCAACGGTGAAGTCGGACAAAATTTCAGTCTTGCAGAAATTATCAAGGGAGCGGAAAGCGGAGTTTCTTATGGCCTTTGTCATAGCATGGTCGCGGTCTTCTTTCGCACGCTGGCGGCGGTAGTCCGTCTCTGCCGATGCGAGAGCCGTTTCATATACCTCTTCAATTCTGTCAAGTTCTTGGCATATTTTCCATTTTGGATTGCGGGTAGTAATACCTTCTATAAGGTAATCAACCTTCTTTTCCAGCAGCTGCAATTGCCCGGATGCTGTGCGTGCAAAGAAGCGGGCTTTGTCGGGCTTCTGGCAAAGCTTGTCTGTCATTTTGTCGATAACGCGCCGTTGCTGTGCGTTGATGTCGCGCCCTGCCTGTATCTGTTCACCAAGCGACGACACGTTGAGCGTGATGATGATGCGGTCTGCAACCTCGACACGAGTACCGCGCGACGTGTCTGTACGCTTCTTTACATCGTAGTTAAGGTTGTATTCCACTCGTGGTGGCGGAACTGAAGGCTCCCCGTCTTTTGCCGGCTTTGGGGCCATGCGAAGGAAGTCTTCACGAATGGGGTCAAGAACGCGACTTATGAAGAGCGACAACTTGGGATATACTCCTGCGACAATGTGAGGTGCATCTGGAGCATTTATGCGCACGCTGTGGCTGTCTGGCAGCTCCTGTATGATGTTCCTGCCGCCTTCGGGGTTCTGGTCGATACCAAGCGTTGTACGAAGAGCATGCCAGGAAAAGTCGAATGTGGTGAATCCGCGCGACCAGTAGAGAGAAAGAAACCAGTATAGACGAATACTGTACTTGCATTTGAAGTCAAGGGTAATATCGAGATAGTGGCCGTAACGATAGGGGTCAAAAATACGGTCGGCCACAATGCCACTCATGCTTATGCCAACGGCAGGCTTGCCCGTGTATTCCCAATGGAAAAGATTCTTTGGAGCATTGGAAGGAACAGGCTCTACTTCACCATTCGGCTTGCGGTGTGCATCCGGATTGTTCCATCGTCGCACGCCGCCGAGTGCAGTCGGTTGGAAAAGCTGCTTCTTTGTTGTGGAACGTCCGTGCTTCTCATCCTCAAACTCCCACTCTACGTTAATATCGCCCATCTTCATTACGACATCAAACGCTTCCTGATAATGACGCGGCGCTATGCCGAGGTCGCGCAACGGGAAACGGAACTCATAGTTTCCCACGTCGGTATATTGCGATTGGGATTTATCTGTTATCTTACCCGCTTCTCGCTCAAACTGGAAAAGCAATTGACCGTCTTCCATGCCGTTTTGCTGCATATCAATACGCTTGCGCACAAGCGACTGGATTTTGTGAAGCACAGCGTCAATGATTGCAAGTTCGGTGCGCGTAATGCCGCCGCCACGCTCACCTTCTGACAATCCGGCCTTGCCACCGTACCTCGCAACAGCAAAGGCAATAGGAATAATAATAGAGCCGTCCTGGATGGAAATAGTTTCCTTCTGCTTGACTGTATTTGCAGCCTCTTTTCTCTTAGCCATGATGGTAAAATTTTGTTGTAGCCGGTGCAAAGTTAGCACTTTATTTTTATTCTGCAAATTTTTTCTTAATTTATTTTCAACTATTTATAAAATAATTATACATTTTGTTACGAGGGTGCAACATAGGAACTTCAAAATATGTATGTCCACACCTACAGAAAACATTTTTGTTGCTTTTTGTTACAGGGTATGCTTTTTGTTCCTACCCCGCCTTAAAACATAGCTTTTTGTTTCGACCCATAAAAAGGAGCATTGCATTTTGTTTCGACCTTTATTGCTTTTTGTTTCGACCTACGTCAAAGAGCATTGCTTTTTGTTCCCAGCCTTTTACCTTTTTGTTACGAGCTTTGTTGCTTTTTGTTTCGACCTTTTTACCTTTTTGTTACCACCCTACCATTTAACACATTGATTTTCAATCACAACTTTATTTCTATAATAATATATAATGTATATAAGTGTTATAAAATAAAGAAATAAAAGGATTATACATAAAATTTCTTTTTGTTTTGGTTTTCAAAAAATCATAGAACAATAAAGCTGGATGGCAAAAATAGATTATTTCTTAACTTATTGAAAATGAATACACTTTATACACTATGCACGACACGCGCACGCGGACACAGCCGCACGGGGGTCGTAACATAATGTATGAAGTTGACAGACGCCAAACATAGATGTATTGCAGAGTTCGCAGAATTTGGGTCGTAACATTTTGTGTACTTTTTATTTTCAGACCTTGCATGCCCTTGATTATTGTGGCCTTTGGTCGTATCTTGGCTGCAAATAAAGACAAGACTATGATTAACTGCAAAGAATTTGCGCTTGATGATTTGAGGGCTGTCACGGCAATACCCCTTGCCAAGTACACGCCTTCGGGAACCACCATACTCTCGCCGACCATTGCAAACGAGAGCTTCAATCCTACGATTGGCAGCGATGCCATTGTTATTGCCAGCACAGCATCCGTAGGCTCGCTTATCCCAATCAAGACTTCGACGTGCAAGGCAAAAGACACGGAGGCCGACAGCGTAGCCGGAAGGCTGCATACAGTTTCCGTGGACTGCGAAGTTGATGGGCGTGACAGTAGTATCTGGCCTTTGCTGCTGCAATTGGAACAGACTCCTTCGCATTTGATTCTTACATCGAGGGACGGAACACGTTTCTTTGTGCAGGGGTCTGAAGACACCTATCTTTGTACCGTAGAACGCGATGGGGACAAAACTTCCGTTAGCTTCAAGGTACAATGCCTGGTTGGGCTTCAGATGATTATAGACAGCACAGAGGACGCATCAAGCACTGACACCCTAAACATACAATAAAAGGAGTCTGCAAGAACGAGCAAACTCCTCTCTGGTTATCGGTTCAGTCGTAGGCTATAAATCTCTGCGTCTGACAAGCCCACTATACACTTCTTTCAGGTTTGCGATGAAGTTTGCATTAGTGGATGCTATTGCCGTGAAATGTCCGTTTGGCACAAGGTTAAACGCTCCATGCACGGCAAGGTCAGGAAGCAGGATTGCTGTGTCGTTTTGCTGAACATCGTGAAGGATAAGCCGCCCAGGATAGGGATTATTTTTCAGCCATGCAGACGCAGTTGGCGATTTCTTCTTGCGAAGGTCTGTGAGAACTGCAAGACGCGAAATGATGTTGTGCGTGCTGTCACCATCCCCATCTGCCCATTTTCTTTCAAGCCATTTCAACAGCAGCCCTGCGGTTGCGTTGGGCAGCGACGGACAGACGAGCATCATGTCAACTTCCGAGTAGCGCGTAAGCACAACAGGCAGCAGTTCTTCAAGCGAAAGGTCACCATATCCATGAAACATAATCGTGCCGTCCTCTCCGATTCTCTCACGCAGTGCGGGCCAATGCTTCTGCGTACAACAAGGTTCAATCAGGAACATAATGTCATTTGTTTTTGTGGTTTACAGATTTGATTTGCTTTGCTGGCAAGATATGAAACGCCCGGCTGTGCGTCAAGGGCATAGCCGGGCGAGTGAACAGGAATCGCCTGATTAGTTGCTGCTCGTAGAATCTCCGCCAACTTGCGGGCCTCCACCATCGACGAAGACAATGTCATCGCCATGATTGTCGAGGAAGTTGCTCGAAGAAGGATTGGCCTCCTGGACGATTGTGCCGAACCACTTCATCACTGGATATACTTGGAATCCGCAAGTTACCGTGAAGGTCTGTCCGTGATCGTCAGAACGAGCCACACCGCTGTCGGCAGATACACTCCACTCGGCTTCACCAAACTGGTTGCCGACCACCTTGTATTCTGCGCCACGACTTGTGGTCTTGCCTGTGGGGAAGAAGTACAGATACTTGTCGCTGTTGTGGAGGGAGCGGCTAACATAAGCCATCTCGTCCTCGTTCATTTCAACGCGGCCAGTACCCGTGTGTGCCCATCCAGAGCCAGAGGGGTTTGGTTCGGAAGTCACCTGACCCGTTTGGCTCTTGAAATCAATGCGGAAGCCCTTGAGGGCCTTGCCGGTTCCAGCAGGAAGGATGTAATACTCATTGGCACCGTCGTGGATACCAATTTTCTTGATGTGCTCGGCATCGAAAGGCACGACAAACACATGGTTGCTCAGGCCTGCGGGACTCTCCGTGCATTGTGCGCCAGAGGAGAGTACGTTTTTAAGATTACATGCCATTGTTTAACTGAATTAAGAGTTGGGAATTTGGAATCATAACTATGTCAGAGGGCGGCGGCCATGCGGCCAAGGCGTGACCGCCACTCACCTCAGACAATAGGCTTTTAATCGCCGCTGGAGGTTGTTCCTACACTGGAGCTGGAAGCTTCGGTAGCGTCGAACATGGCCACGAGGTTTACTACGCCGCCCGTAAACGTATAGTTGTAGGGGTTAGCGGTAGCACCATCGTTCCATCCCTTGAAGACGTAACCCGGCTGCGGAGTAGCAGTGACGGTGATGATGTCGCCTTCAGCATAGAGGTCCTTCGTTCCGCTGGTGATGGCTGCGGAGCCTTCTGCTTCGTCGCTGGTGTCAACGGTGAAGACGTCGGCAACGTAGTCGCCTGCGGGCAAGGCGAGAGGCGTGTTGACTGCATCGTTGGTGCAGAACAGCTTGGCGCTGTAGTCGCGGACGCGGCTTGCCTGAGCGGTCTGAACCTGATAGTCGAACAGGTTGTGGTCGTCGCTGTTGCGCTCGACGGTGATGCTTGCCTGGCTCTCGGGACGGATGTCGCAGACATACTCCAGGTTGCCAGGAACGGTGGCGATGAGCTGACCGCCCTTACCCATTGCACTATGGCAGACAAGGGTGATGTTGCTCATGGTGGCAAACTTCCATCCTTCAACGAGGACGCTGGGGGAGAGCTGCGGATGCTTCAGCATGTAGCCCTCGATGCACTTGTCGCAGAACTCGCGGCTGGCATAGATGAGAATCTCGTCCTTTGCCTGCAAGTCGGGGTGCAGCCCGTTTACGAAGGTCTTGAAGATGGCGTAAACCTGCTCGGAGGTCTTGCCGTTGATGTCGCCTGTCTCCACCATGTTGCCGATAGCAACAGAGATGTAGCCCTTGGTCTTGGCCTGGGCAATCTTGGTGTAGATGCCGTCGTAGAGAGAGAGTCCGAGCTTCACTTGGTTAGCTGCGGTCTCTGGGAGATTGGCGTTAGCTTCGTTTCCGAAGAAGAAGTTAGCGCGAACATCCTCAGCATGACGCTTTGCGATGCGGTCGGTCAGGAAGGCCACCTGCTCTGCATTGGTCGTGCCGTCGGGATTAACGTGGAACGGTTCCTTCTCGCGGTACTGCTGTACGTTGTCCTGGGGATGCGTAACAGCGAGGATAACCTTGGCAGGATTCTCCACCATCTTGCCGAGCTGTACTTTCTTTACAGCGCCGGCCTTGTACTGGCGTGCAACCAGTCCCTTGTCGTTGAAGACAAAGAGTTTGTTGACGTTTTCTACGTCAGTCGTGACGGTGATTTTCAGGTTGTCCAGCATCTTGTCGTCCAGCATGGAGGCGCGGAACACAAGATCGGCTTGGGTCTGCTCAGTCACCGTTTGCACTTGCGAAAGATTAACTGCGTAAGCCATACGTTTGAGTTGGTTTAGGTGAATAAATAAGGTTAGTTAAATCGGTTTCTAAAATCGTTTTATGAATGCGTTTCGTCAAGGGCAACATGGTCGGCGCGTTAGTGGCGATAGGTCTTGCGACTCTCGTCCTTGGCGCGGATGGCTGCCTTTTTCTCTTCGAGGGACATTCCCTCGGTGATAACAGATTTGACACCCTTGTACTTCGGGGCATCGCCAGTGCCATTGTTGGCAGGCACGCCGGCTGCGGCATCTGTCATGGGTGCCGGCTTTCCGGCAAGCTCCTTGATTTCTGCCTCTTTCTCGGCAAGCTGCTTCTTCTGGGCTTCGATGGTAGCCTGAAGGCTGGCAATGGTATCGTCGCGTTCTGCGACCATTCCATTGGCGGCAGCGAGGGCTTCCTTCAAGCCATCAATGGTCTTGCTCCGTTCCTGTGCCAAAGCCTCTGCGTTATGCAGGGTTTCGGTGATTCGGTCGATTTCTGCCTCCGCATTGGCAAGTGCCTCTGCGTCGGCTGGAGCACCTTCGCTGTCATTGCCCTTTTCCTCGGCTGCAGGAGCCTCTTCTGTGGCGGGCGCTTCCTCGGTGGCAGGTGCTTCCTCAGTTGCGGGCGCTTCCTCGGTGGCGGGCGCTTCCTCAGTAGCGGGTGCTTCCTCGGTAGCGGGAGCTTCCTCAGTAGCGGGAGCCTCTTCTGTTGCAGGGGCTTCTTCGGTGGCGGGTGCTTCCTCAGTAGCGGGGGCCTCTTCTGTTGCAGGGGCTTCTTCTGTTGCAGGGGCTTCTTCTGTTACAGGAGCTTCCTCTGTCGGAGTCTCTGCGGTTTCTTGTGCGGCCTGAGTTGCTTCAGCTTCTTCGGCCTTTTTCTCTTCTTCTTTCTTCATAGCGTTACTGTTTTGGGGTTTTGCTAATTCCTTATCTACTGGACCAAACATGGTCTCTTCTGTCGTTTTGACGTGGCCATTGTCAACAATCACATCCTTTCCGGCATTGGTGGCAATTGCGGCTCTCTGCTGCTCGTTAAGCTTGGCCATGTCTGAAGGTTTTTCGGGGTCTTCCTCTGTTTCGGGGTCGATAGGCTCCGCTGACACAATGGTGCGGGCAGCAGGCAACGTGCCGTTGACAAGCTCAAATACAGCCTCGATAGCACGGTCGTAGTCACCAATCTCATCAACCAGAGCACCCATCACTTCGTTTGCCTCGAAAGTCTTGCCTGTCAGGTGCTCTTCCTTAACAAGCGGCCTGTTCTGGCGGACGGTTTCGCGGAACTCTTCGCCGAGACGGTCAAGCTCTGCCTGCATCTTCTCTGTCTTGCCTTCGCAAGCTTCACGATACTCTGCGTTCTTGTCGGGGGAACTGATGCTGACAAGTTCGATGTAGCGATAGCCGTCACTGTCAACGGTGCCGTTAGCGACGCCCCAAAAGGCACACATAGTTCCGATGCAGCCCATCGTATGACGGCCGTTCATCACGATGGTACGGTCACAGAGAGCGGCAACAAGCTGGCCTGCGCTGCAACACAAGCCATCAACCCATGCCACGGTAGGCTTGCCCTTCTTACGGCAGTCGTCGATGGCCTGCTCATAGTCAATACGGGCACTGGCAGCACCGCCAGGCGTGTTGATGATGAAAATATGACCTTTCACCTGCGGGATGGTGTTGGCATACTTAATCTGGTCGCGATGGTCTTTGGAGCCGTATGAGCATCCATCGCCGTCGCGTGTCACGGGGCCGTCAATCATCACAACATTGATAATCTCGTCATCTTCCTGAAGCTCTTCGTCACGCCAGTAAAGGCGGTTCTCGATACGGTGGATATTTCCGACATAGAGCTTGTCTTCAAAGCCACGAGCTTTGCTAACGAAGAATCCCTGCTTCTTCTCTCCGTCGAAAGGCCGCCCCAAACGGATTGCCTCGCGGATTGCCTCTGCATACTTCTGTGCTATGTCAACCGGCATATCATAGAAGTTCTCTTGAAAGTACGTTCTAAGCATAGTTACAAGCGTTTGTGTTCGTTTCTGCCGGCAATATATATAGGTATAGGGAAGCGGTCAAGGGCAACATTTTGCAGGTGCTTTACAAGTATGCCCTTGACTATTTTTGCCTGTTATTATAAGTTTGAGTACGAGTATGTTAAACACAAACAATTAAGACATCGTATTATGATTACAAAACTCACAAGCAACGACTACCTGAAACGGTTCTCAAGCATGACCCTTGCAGAGAAGCAAGAGTACCTGGAGAAAGTCATGGACTGGAACAAGAATCAGTCCCATGCTCTCTTGCGGCACACAGCCGACACAGAAGCTCAATTGCAGAATATCTTGCAGTGCGGAAACAAATGGAAGATCGAAGAGCAAGAAGCCGTATCCGAAGGTATCAGGCTTCTCTCTGCTTTTGCTGGAAACGGTGACAGTTGGCTACCAAATGCTGTTTATTCCAAATCAGCAAAGCGTGTAATCCAGTGGATTGCCGATGGGCTAATGAGAGTTCAGGCAGACAATACGGCCACACCCAAAAGTATAGCGGCAACACAACCGCTTCCGGCAAAGAAGAGACCAGGCAGGCCGAAGAAAGAAGCCCGCGCAGAAGGAAGTGCAGACACAGCAGACACGGCATTCACTCCAGTTCGCCCAAAGCACATTGACCAGTATGTGCATCTTTTCCCAAAAAAGATACAGGAGCGTGCTGGAATGGTTAAAGACTTGCTGCGCCAGGAGGAAGTGGCGAGAGAAAACGCACGGCTCCTGATGAACGACCCGAACAGTTCCCCTGGTGACCGTGCAAAGTGGGCCACACTTGCCACAAAGTGCGACAAGGCCGTAAAGGACATATACAGAGCACTCGACGAGGAATGGGACAAGCTCGTCACAAGCGGAAGGGTTGTCATTGATGACCTCGGAAATGCCAAGGTTGTATCTCCCGAAAAAACAGAAGAGAAGACAGCGGAGCCAGAAAAGCCGACCCGCACAAGGGAACAGTCTGCAAACCGAAGGACTCTCCGCAAGTGGCTTGGCGATACGCGGCGCGGCAATGGCAAGACACGCGAAGAGCATGTTAGGAAGTGGAAGGAAGCCTATCGCGAGTTCCTGAAGATAGAAGGTGCGGATGCAGCAAAGGACAGCAAGATTGCCGAAGCCGCAAAGCACTACGGGATAGACTTGGCAAGCCTCTCATAGAAATGCACAACAACATAATGATATAACGCTTATGTATTACATCTTCAAGAAGGACATTTGGGGAAACCGTGTCCCCTACTTTGCGGCACAGACGAACAATTCCGCAACACACTATGCCAACGGCATGAGAGACGATGCCGTCTTCCTTCACGTTCAAGGAAACACCAAAACCCTTATGGGCATTTAATGTTCAACCATCAAAGCGAAACAAACCATGACATTTTATAGTATTGTAAGGCAGTGGTGCCGGGCATACAAGCCGATGTTGGACTCAAAAACAAACAGGCGGTTTTATCTGACGGACAGTACGGCTGGAATGGTAGAGCTTGCCAAAGGCATTTCCAACTCCTTTTCGCCGTGCGTCGTAATGGACAGTTCGGTCGAAGGCTACATGAACGGCGGAAGAATCATTCGCAACTATCCTGTGTATTTCTTTGTCCGTGCCAGAGACATGGCAGACGGCGACGCCGCTGCGGAGGCAAAGGAAGAGGCATGGCTACATGCCCAGAACTTCCTTACATGGCTGCGCAAGCTGCACGACAACGACCAGACGACAACGGGCGAGTATTCCCGAATCGACATGGAGAATAATATCGACATCCAAAGCGTCGGGCCGATAGAGAACGGATGGTTTGCCGTCCTGATCCAGTTCGAGCGGATGGAGTTGCTGGACTTATGCGGGAACCAAGAACTTTATCAAAACGGATAATTGAAATGAGCCGCATAAGGGATATTGTGTGCGAGGAGTGTGGGAAGTTCGTCATAAGGACAGACAAGCCGAATGGAGCCGCAGGCTCGGAGGTAAATATGCGAAAGCTTGGTGTCTATAAGATGCCTATCCTTTACGGCATTACGGACGGAGGCCATTTCTTCTGTTGCAAGGATTGCTTCAAGCTATGGCTTGATGCCAGAACCACAACAGAGCAGAGGGAGAAAGGAAGAAAATCATTTGAAGAGCTGAAGCAAAAGATGGAAGCATCAAAACCCGAACTTCTCCGGAGACTGCAAAGAATACAAGCAGCATACAACAAACTAAACAAACAATAAACCACCATGATTGAAAATCCACGAAGAGCGCAAGACGCTCTGCCCAAGAGGGGCGTTATCGGCAGACTTGTCGATTGGCTTACAGGCCGCAAAGATGTAGAGATTACCAACCCGTTTAACCCATCGAAATACGACTAACATGGAGATTTACAAAATTGGCTCTAAAGGCGAGGCCGTCAAACAGATACAAAAGGCATTGGCTGGTGCAGGGCTTGCCGTTGTCTGTGATGGCATTTTTGGCAAAATCACAATGGAGGCGGTCATCGCCTTCCAAAAAGAAAATGGGCTTACCCCTGTAGATGGCATCGTTGGCCCTGCTACGCTTGCAAAGCTGATGCCCAAAGGGACATCAACCGCTTTCAGTATAAAGAAGACCAAGCGCAGGATTACGGACATCATCGTCCACTGTACCGCCACACCAGAGGGACAGGAACTGACAATGAAACAGCTGGAAGAACAGCACCGCAAACGAGGATTCAACGGTATCGGCTATCACTATGTCGTGCTGTTGGACGGCACTATTGCCCCTGGCAGGGACATTGACACCATCGGCGCCCATTGTAGCGGCTATAATGCCCATAGCATCGGCGTGTCATACGTTGGCGGGCTGGAGAACAAGCCAGGCGTTCCATACAAGAAGCTGAAGGCAAAGGACACCCGCACGGCAGCACAGAAAGAAGCACTGTTCAACCTGCTGTCTCTACTGAAGAAGACATACCCCAATGCAGTGATAAAAGGACACCGTGACTACAGCCCTGACAAAAACGGGGATGGCCTTATCGAGCCTTGGGAGTGGATTAAGAGTTGCCCCTCGTTTTCTGTAGAAGAATATAAAGGAATATAGAATGGCCGCAGGGCCGGAATGAGTTTTTGTTTTCCATGAACCCGTCAAGTCGAACCGGGGGTACGCCAAAGGCACCGTATTGATACTGGCGGTTTTTAGGATATTCTAATATGGCAAAGAGTGAAGATAGTGAAGATAGTGAAGTAAAAACGCCCTCTAAGGTGACGGACATCACGTCGGCTGAAGAGAACATAGAGCTGGCCGTGGAAGCCTTCTGCGAGAAGTGGATTTCGCTGCCAGAAATGGTTATGCCGTGTGAAATAATGGACCAAAGCCAGCTCCGTGACGCGATGGGCTTGTATGCCACCATTGACCTTGGCGACCCGTGGCCGCAAGCGGAAAGAGCATTGCTACAAGAAGGATTCAGGTGGCACGACCTTGGCGGAAGCCGCGTAATGTTTCTCCGCGAGAGGGATGACTGCATAGGCGGTGACGGCTGGGAATCCGCAGAAGAACTTGAAAACGAAGAACAAGAATGGACACCGAAACTACTCCCAATGAACGCAATCTAACACAGAAACTAAAGATTGCACTCCTGGCACACTTCATAAGCGGCGTGCCTATCATGCGGCTTGGGCTGTCTGAACAGCAAAAGAACATGGTCGCCCGTGTTGAGCATGTCTATTGGCAATACCTAAAGAATCCGTTTCTTAATGTTCACGCCATGTTCTACGAAATGGCAAAGCAGCATTACAAGGACGGATATGGCAAAGGCCGTGCCAATGCCTGCAACTACGCACGATTTGACGAGAAGGTTTTCCAGTTTGTCTTGGATAACAGCAAGCCGCCATCGCGCAAGGACAGGGAGGTGAAGGTGCGCTTTGCGGCAGACAGGCTGATGCAGCGCGGACTCGCAACGGACAATGACCGTGCATTAGCAAAAGGCGCAGAGATAAGCATCAAAATCGACCACCTTGACCAGCCGGAGAGCGAACAGGCAGACATGAGCAGGCTGTCATTCCTGCCGCCAGTAGTGACAACGAGTGCCAAGGAGGTGGACGAGACGAAGGAAGACGTGAATGATGAAGAAATGAAGCGAATCATGACTAAATATGGCGGCTTTGTGGATGAGAAAGAGGGTGACATTGAAAAGATGGTAGAGACAATGGCGGCGAGGGGGAAAAGCCCCCTCTCCGAAGAGGAGAATCAAGAGCAAAATGAGGGATAACCGGAAAACATATTTTGTATGGGACGAATCGGTTCAAATCCAAATATCAGTAGCGATAGCCTTGAAGCGCGGATGCTCCCGAATGTAGAAGGCCAAAAGCTGGAGTCGGAGGACGATGAGCAGGGTGGCTATGTGGACTACCAGGGTAGCGGGCAGTACAAGATGTATATGGCTCCGTGGCAGAAGAAGGTGCGTAATTTCGGGTCGCGCTCCACGAAAGTGCTTGCAGGTCGCGGCACAGGCAAGTCGGCATTCCTGTCGTTCAACATGGCAGACGTTACCATTGGACTCCCTCGCATGATGGGCGGCTTCTGTGGGGCGAGTGCCAAGCAGAACTATACCCGCACTATGCCAAACGTGCTGAAGATTATGAATCTGCTTGGCTTCACAGAGGGCGTGTACTACTTCCTTGGTCGCCCGCCTGCCAAGTTGCGTTGGCCCACTCCGCTTGCCAAGCCGAGGGTGTGGGAAAACTGCGTGAGTTTCGCTAATGGCTTTGTCTGGCAAATGATCAGCCTTGCGGTGAAGGGCAGTGCCAATGGCCTAAACCTTGCGGCATTGATGGGCGACGAGACCAAGTACATGCCCTGGCAGCGCGTCAAAGAAGAGGTGTTGCCTACGCTGCGTGGCGACTTCATGCCTCCCGATGCCCGCAAAGTGGAGCAGCAGCGGTGGGGCTACGGCACGAATCCGAAGGTAAACAACCATTGGCTATCGCAACTATGGGTGAGCGATGCCGGACTAAATGCCCGCGAATGTCTATGGGAGAAAGAGGCAGAGTTTGAGACGCATGATGTGAACGACAAGATAAAGGAGAAGATGGCCGAACTGCGCTACTTGGAACGGTATCATCCGAAACAGGCACAGCGGCTGGCTCAGAACGACAACTTCCTGCGTGAACTCTATGCCCTCCGTACACAGTCTGAGAGTTTTTGGCGATTTTCCAGTATTGAAAATGCAGCACTTTTGGGCGGCGAAGCATGGATAAGACAAATGAAGCGGGAACTCCCGGATTTATTGTTTAGGCTGCAAATTCTCGGACAGCCTCGCGGCTCTGCCAAGGATGGCTTCTATTGTAACTTCTCGGAACTGAACACCTACGTCAGCGACGAGATAGAGGATGTCGTCTTTGACAAGTACAGCACCCGCATCAAAGGCCGTGCGCTTGACGGACAGCGGTGGCCCACGGATTACGAAAGCGAGACATTGGATTGGGAACAGATGCTGCATGACGGCGAAGACTGTTCGCTCGACCTCGACCTCGATTATTCAGAACCCTTGCGTATAGCCCTCGATGCCAATGCCGACATCAATTGCTTCGTGGTAGGCCAGACGCGCATCCATCAAGGCCGTACAGCCGTAATGGTAATGAAGGAGTTCTTTGTGCAAGGGGAAATCAGGCTCAGGGGGCTATCGAAATTGTTTGCGCAGTATTATAAGCCGTTCCTGCGGAGAGGCTGCAAAGAAGTCATCTTCTACGTCGCCAGCAGTGTGCGCCAAGGGGCAAATAAAGCCTACGCCTTGGAGGAATCGGAGCAGTCGCGCTTCGACATCGTGGTAGCAGACGAATTGACCAACTATGGATTCAAGGTGACGCGGGCCGAGTTCACGTCGTGGCGTCACGAAAGGAAGTATCAGTATATCAATGACTGTTTCTCATTTGTAGAGTCGCCTGCCGTCTATATCAACCGCGAGAGTGGACGCTGCGACTATCTCCGTGCCGCATTGGAAAATACGGCCGTAGTTCCTGGGACGTTCCGAAAATACAAGGACACCGAAAAGCTTAAATCAGAAGAGGGCATCGGCGGCGACAAGCGCCAGCGCACAACAATAACCGATGCTTTCGACGATTTGTTGATTGGAATTAAGGAGTGCGCCGAAGGCCGCACAAAGATAGGTGGTGCATTAAGGGGCCGATACTCCAACGTCAGTTTTGACGTTTTGTGTTAGCCTGCCCTTGACGAAGGCTTTTTCTTGATGTAATATCGCAGTAGGAAATAATAAAACGCATTGCGACATGAAGAAAAAGATTATCGTCCACCATCCCAAGACAGAGGGCGAATTTAAGAAGCTCAACAGAGACTTGAACCGTCGCGGCTTTGTGGCTATTGATGTGCTGAAGCCCGGACCTGTACGAGACATAACAATCGGCACACCCGACCCTGCCAACAGCGGTGCGCAGGATTTGGCACAGTCCCTTGGCTCTGGTGCATGGAGTAACGGGCCGCTGTCCAAAGTGGCATGGTCATTCAACGACCGCAGCCAAAACAAGCCGACACCCATCACTGGCAAGGATGGCAAGCCTCTTGGCAATGGCTATATCCCTTGGGGGCCCGGCGACAATATCCCAAGCGTCATCCCTGTGCTTGCAAAGGCACTACCCTACACCGCCGCTCCGCTTCGCTATATCGCAGACCTCACGGCTGGCCTTGGCCCCAAGCTGATGTATCGTTTTCCTGACGGAACACTCTGTGAGTTCAAGGATGCCAGCTATTTTCTGCGGCTTCAAATCCAGAAAGCGAGAAAACAGGAAGAGCCGGATCTTGCAAGGGTTTCGGAGGAAACTGAATATGAGAATGGCTATATCGCGCCGTATGCACAAGACGCAGACGGCAACTTGCTTCCTGTCGGCGAAATTGCACCCGAAAACAGGCCGTCTCAACTTTCGACGGAAGGACTCGGAGTAGATTACTGGCAAGAGCTGTACGATGACTGGTGGCTGACATGGTTTGGGAACGAAGTTGCGGACGAGAATGGGTATGCAACCCATATCCCAGGCGCGAAGGAGTTCCTTGAGGACAACAACCTTAATTTCCATCTGACGCAGTGTATGCAGGATGATGTGATGCTTGACATCTATTTCCCCACCGTCGGCTTCCAGCGCGGGCGTCGCGGCAAATGGGACCCGAAAATCGTCCGTGTAGGTTACTTGCCCCCACATGTCAGATTCGAGGTAATGAACGAGTACAGACACATCAATCATCTGTACTTCTCGGACAGATGGCGCACGAAGGGGATAGGCGATGTAGCAGTTCCTGGCAGTGATGAGATAGGCACGGTGATGTACCCCACGGCCATGCCCGAACATACCCTTTCGGACTTGCGCTATATTGTCGAGAGCAACCAGCGCACCCGCATCAAGGAGCGTCCAACTTGGGTTGCTTGTCCGACTTATTATCCAAGCGGCGGCCCTTATTACCCGCAGCCGGCATGGTGGAGTGTGTTCACAAGCAAGGCTTTCGATTTCTCGTCAACCATTCTCTATGACAAGGCGAAGGCGAGGGAAAACAAAACCTCTTGGGGCAAAATCATCTACATAAGCATCGACTACCTTGACATGGTGTTCTCGGACAAAGGCTATCAGGGGAACCCTGATAAAAAGCAACAGTTCATTGAAGAGCTTGACAAGAACATGGAAGACTTCTTGCAGCAGCGCGACAACAACGGAAAGATGATGCGCCAGTTCATGTTCACAACCCCGGACGGAAAGGAGCACCATAATGTAGAGATTGTGGATGTTGCTGAAACGACAAAGGATTCCGTCACGGCAGGCAAAGAGGAACTGGAACTTTCCACGTCGCCCATTTTCCTTGCCTTGCAGGTTGACCCGCGTCTGGTCGGTGTTCCAATGGTAGCGCCAAGCAACGGCGGCACAGCCCTTCGCGAGATGCACCTGTTAAAGCAGCAGCAGCTCAACGTAAAGCAACGCCTCTACTTGCAGTTTCTGAACACCGTCTGTCGCTTCAACGGATGGAGTGACCGCGCCGAGTTCGTCATCACCCAGCAGACACTAACCACGCTCGACAATAGCAAGACGGGTACGGTGGATACTATTGCCGGAGAAAAGTCGTAAGGACTTCCTCTGCCGTCTTTTTCGCCGTCTGCCGCCATGCCTGCATAACCGCCATGTCGTCTCTGTAAGATTCAGGGTTAAGCAAGTAGTTGTTATGCAAGGCTTCCATCTGGTCTGCCGAATACTTTTCGCGCACGAGGGATGTCACAAGCCGTCCGTAGTCGGCATCCGTCAACTGTTCCTTGTAGTTGAAGGTTGCCTCTTCGCACTCATAATGCCCATCAACCTCTTCGATGTTGAAGCGCATAACAATAGTTCTTACACCTGCAGACACTACTTCTTCAATAGCCTGCGGCATTTCGTCGTAAATAGCCTTTTCCATATCATCTAACAATTTAGTTAATCATTCTGTATTTTCTCCTAAGTCTCACGCTCTGATAACGTCCTTTTACATAGAAGTACCTCCAGAAATTGTTCCCGGGGCTCCCTATACAGGACTTGCGGAAATTGTACGTCTGTCTTCTCGCGCAGAAGCCGAAGTAGCTGTTAAGAACCTGCTCTATGTGTTGGAGCTTGACGACATCATACTCACACCCACATTCGTCCAGCAGCCGCCCATATCCTTCACATCGCTCCATCATTCTTCCGCATGTCCTGTTTGAGAGATAGTTTCTTCCGGGCTTTATGAACGTGCCAACAAACAATATGCCATGACTGACAGGTTGAAGGTATCGCTTGTTCTTATGAAGAGCCAGGCGCAGTTTAATCAGGAAGGCTTCTAACTTCGGAATACTTCTCACCAAGAACGGCAAATCATCGCAGACGATGGCGAAATCATCCACGAACTGCGCCATTCCCCATTTCTTCCCTCTAAAGATATACTTGACATAGCTGATGAAGAAAGACATGAGGAAGTTCGCGAATAGCTGGGTCGTAAGATTGCCGATAGGCTCTCCTGTAGGCGAAGTGAAAAGGGACTTGTTCGCGGCCATGTGTTCCTCCCATAGATAGGCTTCCGAATTAAGCACACAGTCTTTTTCGGGATGGTGCATGACAACTACTTCCGTTGCTCTCAACAGGATGTCCCAATACATATCAATATCGCCAGCGGGATTCTCCTTTCCCTGCACTTCTATCCGATGTCTCCACCTCTTGATGAACCGTTCCAGAAGATACCAAAGCAAATCCTTGTCAATGCTCATAAAGAAGCCCACAAGGTCGCCACGGAATACCCATGCCGGCTTTCTGTAATTATCGCTAACCCTGGACATCGCCGCTGCAAGATGTTCTACGGCCTTTTCCGTTCCGTAGCCCTTCCTGCAATTAAAAGAGAGGTCGCCTTGCTCCCTGAACCGATACTCGAAAAGCGGCTCCAGTCGCAGGCATATCCAGTGATGTACGATGCGGTCTCGGAAGTTGGCCGCGAACACTTCCCGCCATTTCGGATAGCGGACAAGGAAACAGGTTGAAGTTCCCGGCTTGTACGTCATGGTCCACAGCTCGCGGGCAAGGACAGGAATGTCCGCATCGGCTATCTGCATATATTCGAGTGCCTGAGTTGAGTTCATCTTTCCTCTTAGGCAGTCGTGATATGCTTCCCATACAGATTCTAAAAAGGAGGGCGGCACAACGTCATCGAATGCGGTGACAGGGCGAACTACGTTACTGTTGTACTTGTTGTTGTTGTTCGCGTTACCATTGTTGAAGTTCACGTTCCTCGCGTTGTTACGGTTGTTCTCCGTGCTGCTCCAGTGGTTACTGCCTTTTTGCGGATTTGCATCTTCGTAACTGAAGGACTCACGTCCCGCAGTAATCCGCCCATTCAATCGACTATGTAGCTCTCGATAGTTCATCGTTCAACGCTTAACCGTTAATGCCTATCCCCTGACTCTTGAAATAGTCCCTAAGCTTGACAGACTGCCCAGCGACTTTTTGTGCCAGCCTCCTTATTGCCTTCTTCCTGTCCTTGCCTATCACGCCAAGCTGCGACATGATAACCGTATCGTCCATGATGTCCTCGGCAAGTACCTTCGCATAGCTCAGGTTCTCTGCCCTTGTCACCTCGCTACCACTCTCCAAAGCGAGGGCGAGACTCTGCTTCGCATTGCTCACGGAAACAAGCATTTCGTCGAAATACTTTGCGTATTTTCGCGGTGCATCTGCCATCGACTGAACAATGAGGTATTTCAAGTTTGCGGCATCCCTATAAATTTGGGTCTGCCGCATTGACTTGTGGCTGCGTTTCTTCTCCTTGCTCTGCTCCACCACTTCCTGCGGAATCACTACTTTGCTCTCGTTCATATATTTCTGTTTCGGCCTCCAGGATGCCGTTTCTTTCTGTTATAGTTAGTTTCCTCCCTGCGAAATGATATACACTTTGTCTCATACTCGCTTAATTTAAGTTGGGGGCGACGGTCTTTAAGGACCGCCGCCAAATAAAAGGAATGGTGCCTTACGGCACAAATCTGAATGCGGTGACAGGGCGAACTACGTAACTGCCGTACTTGCCGTAGTTGCCCGCGTAACCATTGTTGACGTACACGTACCTCGCGTTGTTACGGTAGTACTCCGTGCTGCTCCAGTGGTGACTGCCAGAACTTATGGGAATAGTCCTGCCGCGAGCGATTGCATTGGCAAATAGCGGGAGCTGCGCTTCGAGTGCCACATTTTCGTTTGCGTAGGTAGCGGAAGGTGCGCTGCTGGTGTTGTAGGCAGCACGGCTGTTTGCCATGAAGTTGAAGATCCTTGCCAGTAAGCCGCTCGACGGAAGCATCCACTTCCCTCGCTTGTAGCTCTCATGCAGCTTGTCCTCGTCAATAAGCGAACCGCTAATGTCAGCAGGACACCACACATTGCACCGACGGCTTGCCATGAACAGCAATTGCCTGTACCTTGAAGGCTTCGTCGCTCCGTAGGTATCAATCACCTTCTGGACAATCAAATCTGCGATGTCGTGCAGGCCGGTAGTCGTGAGAGGTATGCCCTCTGAAGTGCAATGTCCGGCTGCCCTCAGCGTCGCGTAATCATCCTGCGAGATGTTGAGCACTTGCAGCGTAGCCTTCAGTACGGTATCGGCGTAGGACATCAGTACGACATTCTCCTCCTTCGTCTGGAAGTTATTCATGTAGTTCTGACTGTATGTCGCATAGCCATCGTTTGCCACGTTGCTCTCGTCCTGCATGGCGATACCACCGCCTGCTGCCGTGACTGCTGCTGCATCTTTGCGGATGTACTGGTCGCCAGTCATATTCGTAAGTGGCGTATCAAATACGTCCGTCTTATAGGTCGAATCACCGCCATACGTCACACTGCTTGGCTTCGTCCAGCTCTGAACGGCCTGAAGGACTGCATTCAGCACGGCATCGTTGTATTCTCCGTTAGTCTTGGCATCGGTCAGTCCGTCCGTTTGCGCTGCCTGCGGATAGATACCCCACGAGCTTTCATAGCCACCGCCATCCTGAACACCACTCGTCGGGAAGGAAGCATCGGCGGCACTCAGGATGTCGAGGTCATACACCGTCTTTCCGTCAACTTGTGTCTGTGTTCTGCGAATGACAACGCCCGCCAGCTGCTTGGAGGCATCATTTGTGTTATCGAACTGCCCGTCCGTCCAAGCGTAGTCGCCTACTTCAGGAATACGATTCCACAAACCGATGACCTTTTCTGCCGTTCTTGTCTCTCCGCTCGTATTGGTAAGGGTTACCCTCACGTTCAGGACAATGTTACTTACCGCATTGCCCTTCAGTTTAAGGTGGAGGACCGGACTGTACGGGTCCTGGAACTCTGCATAAGTGCTTGCAGAGGAATCAGTCAGCTCCCACACTACATCAGGAACAGGATTACCCTGTCCGTTGATCGCTACTGCCACATCGTTGCCGCTTGACACAAGCAATGCGAGGTCATTGAAGTTGTCATTTGCATCGAGGTCGTAGCTATCGGAACCAGTATTTGTGTTGATGTACTTCTTGCCCTCAATGCTGATTGCACCTGCACTGATACTTGTGCCAGAGAAGCGGACAAAGAGAGGATTATCCGTGGAACGGATATTGCCGTACCTCACAATAAGCTTTGCCACGTCCTCATAATAGAGGATGCCCTGCGCACCTGTGACGCAAGCGATACTTCCTGCAAGCTCGCAGATGCCGCTATCGCCAATACCGATGAGCCACCTGATTACGTCACCCTCAACAGGCTGTGAGAGCCAGTCTATACCGTTTATCTTCAGCACAGAGATTGGAGACTCTGCCTCAATCATGGCAAGCACATTGGCACGAGTTGCATTTGCCAGCAGAGGTGAGCCTGTCACAACAAACTGTGCCAGGTCGTCATAGCCCTGCATATCGAGCGTCGCCAAAGATGGCTGTGCAACAAGCGAAAGGGCCGTAAGCGTCTTTGGCAGATGCAGTGTAGTAAGCGTTGCCGTTTCCGGCAAGGTGACGGACTGTGCAATCGTATTGCGAAGGTCTATCTCCTCGGCCAGTGTCAGTCGGGACAAGTTCAGCGGCACCATAGCCGTACTGCCAGTTGTCGTACATCCATTCAAGGACAGTTTGCGCAGGCGTGTAGCGCCATTCTGGTCGTTGGATATTTGCAGGTTGGCAGGCTTCGAGAAAGCAGGTGCATAGCCCGCCTTCTGTGCATCGTCGAGTGCTTCATACTGTTCACGGGTAATGCTGCCGCCGCCTTGCGTCGTGCTATAGTACGTCGTAGGCTCTGCGATGAACTCTGTCAGGCGTGTACCCTGGATAGAGAAGCTGCTGGCGTTGATGGTCTTGTCGCCGAGGTTCCCGACGGAACGGTAGTAGTTCAGTCCGCGAAGCTCAATAGGATAGGTGTTGGCGAATTGGAATGTCGTCGTATAGGTAAAAGCCTCTCCTGGTGCAGTGCGCCTGCGTGTAGCATTCGTCTGGCTCTGCCATGTGAAGACAGGGAAGAGATATTGGTGGGGCTTGACCGTGAACGTCTGGTCGGGCGTGCCGCCGTTGGGCAATGCCACGGAGTTGACGGCCAGTGTCGCAACAGCATCACCAATGCCCGTGCTGCCCGTACTCGTTCCTGTCGTGGCGGCGAATTCTCCGAATCCTGCGTAGGATGCCATATAGATAAGGCGACGCTTCATGAACTGAATCTCTGCCTCTAACTGGTCGCCCATCGACTGCGCCAATGGGTCAGCCTCTCCGTTACGTCCTACGAAGCCCAGCATGGCTGGGAACTCATAGCGGATTCTTGCCGTCTCATTGAAGGCGACTTGCGGGAAGTAACGCTGTATGTCGAAGAGATAGCGGTTCAAGGTGCGCCATACGCCGCCTTGCGTATTGCTCTCGGCAGAGCCGATGCCGCCCGTGAGACTGAGCATTGAGCTGAGTATGGAGCCAACGGCATTGGCAATCGTGCCGTTTTCCTCCCACATTGCTTCCACGAGGTCAAAGAGCGTGTTGAGCATACCGTCATAGCAGGACTCGTTCTCCGCTCTCACGGTGTCATTGTCGTCATACGGATTCATGCGGTCAACGTAGTATGGCTTTGTCTGGAAGCCGAAGTTGTCCGTTGCAATTGTCGTGTCAACGTCATCCTGATGCAGCTCAATGAGGTGCGTCACAGGGTCAACAACATAATAGGTGTTCTTTGAGCAGTTGTCCGTTCCTGCAATGAAATGGTTTTGGAAGGCATAGTGGAAGCGCAAGCTCTTCACGTTAAAATACGCA
>JAFXZK010000016.1 GCA_017541265.1 Bacteroidaceae bacterium
AGTATAAGCATTTATAATGCGATAAAACAAGCATTGCGGGATTGCAAATCCCTATATTTGATGCGGTCGGATTGCAAATCCGCCCGAACAACAGGAAGACCGAACAAGAGTTTCAGGCGCTGAATTGTTAAAAACCTTTACATCAAAATTGCGCTGTTTGGAGCCAGAGCGTGTCTTGCTTTTCATAAGAGCGTGGACTTATGGTCATAAGTCCCTGTACTTATTACCAACACTCCCTGTTCTTTAGGGTAGAAATACACACCTATTTTTGCCACAAAATGCGCTTCGTTTTGCAAAAGGGCGTATGGTGCTGACACTATTCGCACGTTTTGCTCAATTAGCTGACGCTGTAACCAGTTGATTTCCAGATATATTTTGATTTAAGTTCATTTCTTGCGTTTGGGGTACCCAAACACCATATGGAAAAAAAGATGCCGCCAGAAGAGGCGCAGTTGCGAATTTCCTTGACAGAAGGGCATCTTACCAGGCAAGCGCGTCTTCTTTGGCCTTTGCCTCAACCGCGCTCCTGATGAATGAATTGATGGAAATACCTTCCCGAAGGGCAAGCATCGCTATCTGACGGTGAATGGCAGGGGTGAGCCGCACATTCAGCACCCCCGTATAGCTCTTGTCAGGCTCTATGCCCTCGTCCTCGCAATAGGCCAGATAGTCATCTACAGCCTCGTGGAAGGCAGCTGCCAGTTCCTTGACGCTCTCGCCCTCGAAGTTCACAAGGCCGTTGATGCCCTCAATCTTACCAAAGAAAACCTGGTCCTTGTCGCTGTAGTTCACCGACCCGATGTAACCCTTATACGTCATTGTATGGTTTTCTCTGGCTGGAGTGAGATTCCTGCTACGATGCCTGCCCATGATGTGGAGGTGCAAGGGAATTTCGATCGTTATGGCGACGTGAATGGCGATGGAGAGATTGACCTTAGCGATGCCATTATCATCATCTACAAGAGCCTCGGGGTGAAGTGATTTCTGTGTGAAATATAAACTTTTCTTCATCAGACTGGCTCGTAATTCAAGAATTTTGTCTATATTTGCACGCGAAATGTCAATAACCAGCATAATCAATAACCAATAACCTATAACCAATAACCATTAAAATTTATGAAAAAAAGTGCATTACAGGTGGCTCGTGCTGCCTATCAGCCCAAACTCCCAAAAGCTTTGCAAGGTCCCGTTGTAGCCGTTGAGGGTGCTCCCACCCAGAGCGTCGGCAATCAGGATGAAATCAAGGCTATGTTCCCCAACACATACGGTATGCCCGTGATTACCTTCGAGGCAGGCGAGCAGAAGCCTCTCGAAGCTTTCAATGTCGGCATCATCCTCAGCGGCGGTCAGGCTCCTGGCGGTCACAATGTCATTAGCGGCCTCTACGACGGCGTGAAGTCCCTGAACAAGAACTGCAAGCTCTACGGCTTCCTGATGGGGCCTGGCGGACTGGTTGACCACAAGTATGTGGAGTTCACGGACGAGTTCATCGACGAGTACCGCAACACCGGCGGCTTTGACATCATCGGCTCCGGACGTACAAAGTTGGAAAAGGAAAGCCAGTTCGAGAGCGGCATTGAGATTCTCCGTAAGCTCGGCATCAAGGCACTCGTCATCATCGGTGGCGACGACAGCAACACAAACGCATGCGTCCTCGCTGAATACTATGCTGCGAAGAACTATGGCGTGCAGGTTATCGGCTGCCCCAAGACGATTGACGGCGACCTGAAGAACGAGCAGATTGAGACAAGCTTCGGCTTCGACACTGCTTGCAAGACTTACAGCGAACTGATTGGCAACATCCAGCGCGACTGCAACAGCGCCCGCAAGTACTGGCACTTCATCAAGCTGATGGGACGCTCTGCTTCTCACATTGCTCTTGAATGTGCTTTGCAGACACAGCCCAATGCCTGCCTCATCAGCGAAGAGGTCGAGCAGAAGGCCATGAGCCTCGACGACGTTGTGACCTATCTCGCAAAGATTGTGGCTGACCGTGCAGCAGAGGGCAACAACTTCGGCACCGTCCTCATCCCCGAAGGTCTGATTGAGTTCATTCCTGCCATCAAGAAGCTCATCGCAGAGCTGAACGAAGTGCTCACCGACCCTGCAACAGGCGAGAGCCGCGAGTTCGAGAGCAAGGACGCTCAGGTTGCCTTCGTGAAGAGCCACATCGCCCCCGAGAACCTCGCTGTGCTTGAAAGCCTGCCGAAGGACGTGGAGCGTCAGCTTTGCCTCGACCGCGACCCGCACGGCAACGTACAGGTCAGCCTCATCGAGACAGAGAAGCTGCTCTCTACAATGGTAGCCATGAAGCTCAACAAGTGGAAGCAGGAAGGCAAGTACAACGGCAAGTTCTCCGCTCAGCACCACTTCTTCGGCTACGAAGGACGTTGCGCTGCCCCCAGCAACTACGATGCCGACTATTGCTACAGCCTCGGCTACAATGCCAGCCGCCTCATCGCCAACGGCAAGACCGGCTACATGAGCATCATCAAGAACACCACTGCTCCCGCTGCCGAGTGGATTGCAGGCGGTGTGCCCATCACCATGATGATGAACATGGAGCGCAGGAACGGTGCCATGAAGCCCGTTATCCGCAAGGCTCTCGTAGAGCTTGACGGTGCGCCCTTCAAGTACTTCGCCAGCAAGCGCGAGGAGTGGGCAAAGAACACCTGCTACGTCTATCCCGGTCCCATTCAGTACTGGGGACCAAGCGAGGTCTGCGACCAATGCACCAAGACATTGGCGCTGGAACAAGCGTAAAGCCCCCTATCCCCCTAAAGGGGGAATAAATAGTAAATTGTAAATCGTCAAATAGTAAATGAAGAAGTCCCGTTCCCGTTCCTCTTCTGTCGGGAGAGTAAAAAAGAAGCACTCCCCCAAAGGGGGAGCGGGGAGGGGGCTTGTTTTTCGCCGCTTCCCTGCCTGGCTTTTGTGGCTTGGCGGTTTGCTCGTCACTGCCGCATACATAGGCTTCTTCTATCATTTCTTTGTCAGCCCCTTCAGTTTCCGTTGGCGTGCCATCTATGGTGAGCCGACCTATCCGGAAGGCTACGAAGTGCGAGGCATCGACATCAGTCACTATCAAGACCGCGTCAATTGGGAAAAGCTGCGCAATGCTTCCATCGGCAACGCGCCTGTCAGCTTCGTCTTCATCAAGGCGACAGAAGGTGAGAAGCTGTTCGACGACAACTTTAACCGTAACTTTGCCAATACCAAGCGAAACGGCTTAATCAGAGGCGCTTATCATTTCTTCGTACCAGGAATTGACCCACGCAAGCAAGCAGACTTCTATTTGAAGATTGCCCAGCTTGAGCCTGGCGACTTGCCTCCAGTCTTGGACATAGAGAAGAAAGGGGACTTGACTCCCGAACAGTTGCGCCGGGACGTGAAGATTTGGCTCGACAAAGCCGAGGCTGAATATGGCGTGAAGCCCATCCTCTATACCGGCTACAAGTTCAAGATGCAGTACCTCAACACGCCCGAGTTCGATGCCTACCCCTATTGGATAGCCCATTACTACGTTGAAAAGCTTGCTTACAAGGGGAAGTGGGCCTTTTGGCAACATACCGATTGCGGGAAAGTGTCCGGCATCAAGGGGTTTGTTGACTGCAACATCTTCAACGGCACACTTCAAGACCTCATGCAACTCACTCTCCCTGAGGTTTCGCCAGAAAACATCAATGAGGTTTCGCCGGAAAAACAATAATTAGACACCTATGCTTTTCAATTCTCTTGAGTTCCTGATATTCCTGCCGCTGGTATTCCTCCTCTACTGGTATGTCTTCGGCAAAAGGATATGGCTTCAGAACCTGTTTGTCATTGTCGTCAGCTATATTTTTTATGGCTGGTGGGACTGGCGTTTCCTCTTCCTGATAGCTTTCACTACAGGGTGCAGCTACCTTAGCGGCGTGGCAATTGGACATTACAGGACTCATGGCAGTGCTAGTATCGCAAAAGCGTTCTCAATAGGCAATGTGGTTGTCAATCTTGCCATTCTTGGCGTGTTCAAGTACTACAACTTCTTTGCTGAAAGTCTGCAGACGCTGCTGCAATCCTTCAATTGCCAGTTGGACTATCCGACATTGAATGTTATTCTTCCTGTCGGCATCAGTTTCTACACATTCCAGGCCTTGAGTTATTCCATAGATGTCTATCGGGACAAAATCAAACCGACCAAGGATGTCTTGGCATTCTTCGCTTTTGTCTGCTTCTTCCCTCAGCTTGTTGCTGGTCCCATTGAAAGGGCATCAAACCTGCTGCCCCAGTTTCAGAAGAAAAGGACGTTTGACTATTCCACCAGTGTAGACGGGTGTCGCCAAATGCTTTGGGGCTTTTTCAAGAAAGTTGCCATAGCCGACAATTGTGCCCTGTATGCAAACATGGCTTTTGACAATTACAGCGAAGCGGGCAGCTTGTCCTTGCTTCTCGGTGCCTTTTTCTTCACCTTCCAGATATATGGCGACTTCTCCGGCTACTCGTCAATAGCCATTGGTTGCGCCAAGTTGTTCGGGATTAAGCTGTTGCCCAACTTCAGGGTTCCTTATTTCAGCAGAGACATCGCAGAGTTCTGGAAGCGCTGGCACATCTCGCTCAACAAGTGGTTTGTGGACTATGTGTATATTCCGTTAGGCGGAAGCCGGGTGTCAAAGCCAAAGATTGTCAGGAACATATTTGCGATTTTCCTGCTGAGTGGCTTGTGGCATGGAGCGAATTGGACTTATGTCACATGGGGACTTTATCATGCATGCTTGTTCCTGCCCCTCATCCTTTTGAATAAAAACCATAAATATGCTGGCGGATTCAGAGAGGACAAATGGTATCCCACTCTCAAGGAATCTCTCAACATGCTTGTGACGTTTGTGTTAGTTATGATAGGATGGATTATCTTTCGTGCAACATCTGTCACGCAAGCCGTTGAATATATTGCCAGGCTTTTCAGTTTCAAAAAAGGTGCTGGCACGGAAGTCGTTTTCACAGATAGCCTTTGGCTTATTATTGTTATCTTGATTGCACTTATTGTTGAATGGTGTAACAGGAATGCAGAGCATGAATTCAGCAAGGTTATCCAACGTCCTTTCGTCAGGAATCTGGTTTATTTCTTGTTGATTGCTGCTATATATGTCTCTTTTATGAAGAATATAGAAGATGACACGACGTTTATCTATTTCCAGTTCTAAAGCCATATACATACAGATGAAACGTTTGATTATAAAGACCTTCTTCACGATACTTGCTCCCGTCGTCGTCTTCACTTTCGTGATGTTGATGTGTCCGGACAATTTGAGCAAGCTCACCCTTGAAGCGAATGTTGGATTGGCATACGAGAGGCTTGACTCCCTGAAAGACGTTAACAAAGTCGTTATCATTTCAGGTTCCAATGGGTCGTTTGGTATAGAATCCAAGATGTTGGAAGATTCACTTCATTTGCCGGTTGTCAATACTTCAACTCATGCAGGTATTGGCGTAAGAATGCAGTTTGAGATGTACAAGGACTTTCTGAAGAGAGGCGACATCGTCATTTTCTGCCCGGAATATGGTTCGGGTGATTGGAGACTATACGGTGAATCAACATTGTACAGGGTTTTAAGTACCCATCTTCCAAAGGCTTATCTGAAGTTGAGTTTTCGCCAGTGGTGCAGTACGTTCAAGTATGTTGGCATCCATTTCTGGGACGCAATGGACCATAGGCATTATCGCTATCCTTTTGAAGGACCATATTCCTCATCCAGCATTAATCGTTATGGCGACATAGAATATCCGAGAGAGCATCAAGAAGTGCTCAATCCCAGTGTCGTCTATTTCAGTAACACAATGGACGAGGAAGCAACATCTTATATTAAATATGTTCATGACTTTGCAAAAAGCAAGGGGCTTATTTTAGTTTATCTCCCTCCTGCTCTAATTGAAAGCGGTTATCAGAGTCAAGAAAGTCAATTATGTTCGTTGGAACAGTTTATGAAGGACAATAACATCCCATTGCAGGCGTCACCTGGCAGATATGCTTTTCCTGATACGCTTTTCTATGATACTCCATATCATTTGACAATGTATGGTGCACATCTTCGGACGCTAAAGATGCTTGAAGATGTAAAACGCGTTCTTGCTGAAAAGAAAGATAAAGACGAATGATATGGCGGCACATAATGATTTGTGTTTTGGAACGCAACCGGACGAACAAAGGTCGTAAGTAGATTGACATTATTGCCATAAACCTATTTTTCCCGTTTCATTTTTCCCTTTTCGCTTGCATATCTTTCGGAAAAGTCCTACCTTTGTGGTTAATTTAGACTAATAAGACAATAAACGATGACAGATAACGTGACTCCCATCGACGGCATTACGCACCACCTTAACCAGATGTATCAGAACTGGTTCCTGGACTATGCCTCCTACGTAATCCTGGAGCGTGCCGTCCCTCATATAACCGATGGCTTCAAGCCCGTGCAGCGTCGCATCATGCACTCCATGAAGCGCATGGACGACGGCAAATACAACAAGGTGGCAAACATCGTGGGCCATACAATGCAGTTCCATCCTCATGGCGACGCGAGTATCAAGGATGCCCTCGTGCAGCTGGGACAGAAGGATTTGCTCATTGACTGCCAGGGTAACTGGGGCAACATCATCACAGGCGACGATGCCGCAGCAGGCCGTTACATTGAGGCTCGCCTCTCGAAGTTTGCCCTTGATGTGGTCTTCAATCCCAAGACGACAGAATGGAAGTGGAGCTACGACGGCCGCAACAAAGAGCCGGTGGCACTTCCTGTCAAGTTTCCCTTGCTGCTTGCCCAGGGTGCAGAAGGTATTGCCGTCGGCTTGAACTGCAAGATACTTCCGCACAACCTTGTCGAGATATGCGATGCAGCCATCAGCTACCTGCATGGCGAAGAGTTCCACCTCTATCCCGACTTCCCGACAGGCGGCAGCATAGATGTCTCGAAGTACAACGACGGTCAGCGTGGCGGCTCTGTGCGTGTTCGCGCAAAGATAGAGAAGAGAGACAACAAGACACTCGCAATCACGGAGATACCCTATGGCAAAACAACAGGCACAGCGTCCAAGCCAAGTACCTTCATTGACAGCATCCTCAAGGCTAACGAGCGCGGAAAGATAAAGATTCGCAACGTGGAGGACTTGACGGCTGCCTCTGCCGAGATACTCATCCACCTCACTCCCGGTGCTTCCAGCGACAAGACCATCGATGCCTTGTATGCCTGCACCGATTGCGAGATAAGCATCTTCCCGAACTGCTGCGTCATTCAGGACAGGAAGCCGCAGTTCCTTTCGGTGAGCGACGTGCTGCGCTCCAGCGTGGACAACACTTTGGCACTCTTGCGTCAGGAAAGGCTCATCCGCAGGGGAGAGCTGATGGAAAGCCTGCACTTCGCCACCCTCGAACAGATATTCATCGAGGAGCGCATCTATAAGGACAAGGAGTTCGAGCAGGCAAAGACGATGGACGCCGCTTGCGAATGGATTGACGAGCGCCTGACGCCCTGGTACCCGAAGATGGTGCGCGAGGTGACAAAGGACGACATTCTGCACCTCATGGACATCAAGATGGCGCGCATCCTGAAGTTCAACAAGGACAAGGCAGAGGAGAACATCGCCGCCATCAAAAAGGAGGTCAAGCAGATTGACCACGAGCTGAAGAATATGGTGGAGGTGACCTGCGAGTGGTTCCGCTTCATTAAGGAGAAGTACGGCAAGGACCATCCGCGCCTCACCGAGATTCGCAACTTCGACACCATAGCTGCCGCCAAGGTGGTAGAAGCCAACGAGAAGCTCTACATCAATCGCGAGGAAGGCTTCATCGGCACCTCGTTGAAGAGGGACGAGTTCGTCTCCAACTGCTCGGACATCGACGACGTCATCATCTTCTATCGCGACGGCACCTACAAGATTGTCCGCGTAGCAGAGAAGCTCTTCATCGGCGAGACGGAGCGCTGCAAGAAGGACAAGAAGAAGGTCGAGGTCATTCACATTGCCGTCTTCCGCAAGAACGACGAGCGCACTATATATAATGTAGTATATCGCGACGGCAAGACAGGCATCAGCTACATCAAGCGCTTCAACGTCACCGGTGTCATCCGCGACAAGGAGTACGACTTGACGCAAGGCGCACCAAATTCGCGTGTGCTCTATTTCACGGCTAATCCCAATGGCGAGGCAGAGGTGGTGAAGGTTATCCTCAAACCCAACCCGAAGCTGAAGAAGGTGTTCTTCGACGAGGACTTCAGCGAGATTGCCATCAAGGGACGCGGCAGCAGGGGCAACATCCTGACGAAGCTCGACGTCAGCAAGGTGACGCTCAAGAGTCACGGCAGCAGCACATTGGGCGGTCGCAAGGTGTGGTTCGACAGCGACATCAAACGTCTCAACTACGACGGGCAGGGCATGTTCCTTGGCGAGTTCAATGGCGACGACCAGGTGCTCGTCATGCTCAAGGACGGGCGCTTCTACCTGACGAACTTCGACGTCAACAACCACTACGAAGACAACATCCTGCGCATAGAGAAGTACGATTCAAGTAAGGTGTGGACCTGCTTCTACGACAACAGCGCACAAAACAACTACCTTTACATGAAGCGCTTCCGCCTCGAGGCTACGACGCGTATGCAGAACTTCATGGGCGAGATGCCTGCCGAAAACATCCGGCTCGTCACAGACACAGCCTATCCGAGAGTGCTAGTACCATTTTGCGATGTGGACAGCTTCCGCGAACCCCTTGAAGTGGATGTCGAAACGTATGTCGGCGTGAAGAGCTTCAAGGCAATAGGCAAGCGCGTCACAACGCTGCATGTCGGCTCGTTGAAAGAGCTGGATCCGCTAAAGATGCCCTCCGACTCACCCACGGAGGAAGAGAATACCGATGAGCCAGCCCAGGAAGAGTCCCCCGCACAGGGAGATTCAGGGGAGTCTGTTGACCCCTTCGACGGCAAGAGCCAGCAGGATGTGGCAGACGAAATGAACGGTCAGCTAAGGCTGGATTTCTAACAAAAAGGGTAATAATATGGAAGTTAAAGAAGTTAAAGGAAGTTATCGTTCGCTTTCGCTCACAAGGGAGTTAAAGGACAATAGACTTGGAAGCTGCCATTGGTATCGTCCTTTAACTTCCCCTAACTTCTTTAACTTCCTCCTTTTCCTCCTTCTCTCTGCCTCCCTTCATGCCGAGGAGGCAACGCTTGAGCCGGTGCAGAGGAGAAGCCCTACAGCCCGGACACTACTCTTTGGCATAGGGCGGACGCATCAGTTCGACACCTACCTTTCGCCAATGGAGTACAAGGGGCTTCAGGTTTCCTTTATGACGCAAAGCGAACGGATGACGCATCTGCTGAACCGTCATGTGTCCTTCCAAAGCACTTTGTTTGGCGCATATACCTACACGGAGAATCCATCTGAGACAGCCAACTATATGGGCGGACGGCTTGCCTACGATGCAGGTTGGCACTATCACTATTCGCCGTTGCCGCATCTCGACTTGAAGGGTGGTGCATTGATAGGTACCGACCTCGGCTTCCTATATAATAACAGGAATGGGAACAACCCTGCCCAGGGACGCTTCAGCATCGACCTTTCCCTCTCTGCCGGTGCCGACTACACCTTCAAGCTCAAGCGGCTTCCCATGCGCGTCAGCTATCAGGCGGACTTGCCGATGCTGGGCGTGATGTTCTGTCCCGAGTTCGGCGAGAGCTACTATGAAATATCGCAGCGAGGCGTGGGGCACGACATCATCTGTGCCCATCCCGGCAATGCGCTCAGCCTTCGCCAGATGCTAACGATGGATTTCTGTCTGCGGCGCGTCACCTTGCGCATCGCCTATCTCTATGATGTTCGCCAGCAGAACGCCCGCAACCTCAAATACCACGACAGAAGCCATTCCTTCATGCTTGGCTTCGTACGGCATTTCCAACTGATGAAAAGAAAGGATAAATAGAATGGAAGTTAAAGAAGTTAAAAGAAGTTATGCTCGCTCCGCTCACAGGGGAGTTAAAGGACAATACATTACGGATGCTGTATTCAGGAAGAGAAACTATTGTCCTTTAACTTCTTTAACTTCCTCTAACTTCTTTAATTTCCGAACAATACTTTTACTCATTGTCGTTCTCCTTTCTTCCTGCCAGCATGGTGAGCTTTCCTACGACGCTACGCCTCAGGGCAACCTCGATGCGTTGTGGACGATTATCGACCAGCGCTACTGCTTCCTGAGTTACAAGGAGAAGGAACTCGGCTTCAAGTGGGCGGACATCCATGCCAAGTACAGCGCCAAACTCAACCCGAAGATGTCGCGCGTGCAGCTCTTCGAGGTGCTCTGCCAGATGATATCCGAATTGAAGGACGGGCATGTGAACATCGTCTCCGGCATCGACCTCGGCAGGAACTGGTCGTGGAAGGAGGACTATCCCGATAACCTCAACACAGAGCTGCGCCAGAAGTACCTCGGTACAGACTACCATATTGGCAGCGGACTGAAGTACACCATTCTGCCCGACAACATCGCCTACGTCGTGTATGAGAGCTTCTCTGATCCCATCGGCGAGGGCAACCTCAGCGACATGCTCTCCTTCCTGCGCCTGTGCAACGGCATGATACTTGACATTCGTGGCAACGGCGGCGGCGAACTCACCAATGTTGAGATTCTGTCCCGGCGCTTCACCAACCAGACTGTATTGGTCGGCTTTATGAGCTACAAGACAGGCACTGGGCATGATGACTTCTCCGCGCCCCGTGCCGAATACATCACGCCAAGCAATGGTATGCGGTGGCAGAAGCCCGTCGTTCTGCTCACCAACCGTTCGTGCTACAGCGCCGCCAACACTTTTGTCCGCAATATGAAGGAGATGCCGTTTGTCACCGTAATGGGCGACCAGACAGGCGGCGGTTCGGGAATGCCGTTCAGCAGCGAGTTGCCCATAGGCTGGAGCGTACGTTTTAGTGCCAGCCCCAGCTACGACGCCCGTATGCAGCACATCGAGTTCGGCATCGCGCCAGACATACCCTCCGCCCTTGACGAAGCCCTCGCAGCCCAAGGCACTGACTCGATGATAGAAGCTGCCAGACAATACCTTGCCGAACAATAATGGCAAGATGTTGGTAGCCAGCGACTTCCACAAGCCCCTTTTGTGCCTTGAACAAGTGCGTGGACTTATGGCAATAAGAACGTGTACTTGTGGCAATAAGAACGTGTACTTATGACGATAAGAACAGGGACTTATTTTGTGTTTGGCAATAAAAACATGAATGATGTATTAGATTATGAACTTTTTTTCGTACCTTTGCCGAGAAAATGAAAAAGGATAATCCTATTTACGCTCACGACACGCTGGAGTTCGTGGCGGTGGCTGTTGAGTATTGTGCCTTGCTCGAGAAGGGTGGGGAGCAGACGGAAGAGGCTTTGGTGGGTACGTTGCTCAAGCTGTTGCCGCTGCTTTACATGAAGGTGCAGCTGTTGCCGGAGGTTGACACGGATGGTGCTTTCGTGCCAGCCGACCAGGTGACGGAGGACGATTACAATTATGTACGCGAAAGCGTCTATAGCCTCTTGCACGAGCACGACGAGTACGAACAGCTCGTATGGGATGAGGACATGCAGACCGAGGAAAGCCGTTGGTGTTCTGTAAGCGAGGGGCTTGCCGATGTGTATCAGGCACTCCGCAACTTCGTGGCGGTCTATCAGCAACGCCTCGAACTGCAGATGGCAGATGCGCTGTGGCAGCTACGCGACAGCTTTGAACTCTATTGGGGACAGACGCTGCTCGACACCTTGCGCCAGCTGCATCGCATAAGGTATTCGATAAAGGATGAAGACAATAGTTGACCGATACGACAAGCAGGACATGATGGACTTGCCGCGAGTGCTCTTCCCAGGGAAGATTGAGGTTGTCGTCAGCGAACACGATGCTGTGAGGGCTGTAAAGTTCCTCCTAAAGCAACCGCTGCTTGGCTTCGACACAGAGACACGACCGTCGTTCGTCAAAGGCAGACTCTATAAGGTGGCGCTGCTGCAGGTGTGCAGCGGCGAACTATGCTTCCTCTTCCGCCTCAACAGGATTGGCTTGCCCGAATGTCTTGTGAAGCTGCTCGAAGACAGGAGAATTACTAAGGTGGCACTTTCGTGGCACGATGACCTGCATTCATTGCTGGGGCGCAAGGAGTTCAAGCCCGGCACGTTCATCGATTTGCAGAACGTGGCAAACCAGATGGGCATTCAGGACGGAAGCCTGCAGAAGCTCTATGCCAACATCTTCGGGCAGAAGATAAGCAAGGGGCAGCAGCTCTCGAACTGGGAAGCCGACAGCCTCACCGAAGCACAGCAGCTCTATGCCGCTACAGACGCCTGGGCTTGCGTCCAGCTCTACAAGGAGATGATGAGGATGCAGGAGGAAGGGTATGAGTTAGAAGTGAAAAGTGAAGAGTGAAAAGTGAAAAATTTGCTACCGCTCTTAATTATGAATTGTGAATTATGAATTATGAATTAAATAAAAGGATTATTCTTCGCAAGGGCAAGGAAGAGAGCCTCTTGCGCTTCCATCCCTGGATATTCAGTGGCGCGATACATCATACCGAGGGCGACAAGCTCGAGGAAGGCGACCTCGTCGAGGTGCTGGCTTCCGACGGTCGTTTCCTTGCAATAGGCCATTGGCAGATAGGCAGCATTGCAGTCCGTGTGCTGACGTTCAAAAAACAACGCATTGACCAGGCTTTCTGGCAGAAACGGCTTGCGGCAGCTCTTGATGTGCGCAAGGCAATTGGAGTTGCGGAAATGGCAGATGGCAAATGGTCAAATGGCAAATATAATGATATTTACCGCCTCGTTCATGGCGAGGGCGACAACCTGCCCGGACTTGTAATCGACATTTACGGCTCGACGGCAGTCATGCAGGCGCATAGCGTCGGGATGCACGTCTGCCGGGGCGAGATTGCCGAGGCTTTGAAAGCCGTAATGGGGGAGAGCCTCAAAGCCATCTATTACAAGAGCGAGACAACGCTTCCCTTCAAGGCACAGCTCGGACAGGAGAACGGTTTCCTTTGGGGCGAGTCGGGTGATGATGTTGCCAGTGAGAATGGCCTGAAGTTCCATATTGACTGGCTCAAGGGACAGAAGACGGGCTTCTTCGTTGACCAGCGCGATAACCGAGCTCTTGTGGAGCGTTACGCCAAAGGTCGCAAGGTGCTCAACATGTTCTGCTACACCGGCGGCTTCAGCGTCTATGCTATGCGGGGTGGGGCAGAGCTGGTACATTCCGTTGACAGCAGCGCAAAGGCAATCGAGCTTGTCAATGCCAATATGGAGCTTAACTTCCCCGGTGACCAACGTCACGAGGCCTTTGCCGAGGATGCCTTTAAGTTCATGGAAAAAGACCCACCCCAGCCCTCCCTTAAAGGGAGGGAGGAAATGGTAAATGGTAAATTCTTGGATGCTTTAGCACCAAGGCGCGATTGTAGTCGCGGAAGGTCAAATTGTAAATGTCTCTATGATCTCATCATCCTCGACCCGCCTGCCTTTGCCAAGCACAAGGACGCTTTGAAGAATGCCCTGCGCGGCTACACGAAGCTCAATGCAAAGGCCTTTGAGATGATACAGCCGGGCGGCATTCTCTTCACCTTTAGCTGTTCGCAGGCCGTCAACAAAGACCAGTTCCGCACGGCAGTCTTCACAGCAGCTGCAATAGCACGCCGCAAGGTCCGCATCCTGCACCAGCTACACCAGCCCGCAGACCATCCCGTCAACATCTACCACCCCGAGGGCGAATACCTGAAAGGGCTTGTCCTTTATGTGGAGTGAGCATGAAACAACTATTTAATTAAGGATAATTATGAAAGAACTGAAAGGAACAAAGACCGAGCAGAACCTCCAGGAGGCTTTTGCCGGCGAGAGCATGGCGCGTAACAAGTACAGCTACTTCGCGTCGAAAGCCAAGAAGGACGGCTATGTGCAGATTGCCTCTATCTTCGAGGAGACGGCTGCCAACGAGAAGGAGCACGCCAAGATGTGGTACAAGTACCTGAATGGCGGCAAGGTAAGCGATACGGCAACGAACCTCAAGGATGCTGCCGACGGCGAGAACTTCGAGTGGACGGACATGTACGCCCGTATGGCAAAGGAAGCCCGGGAAGAGGGCTTTGACGAGATTGCCGCGAAGTTCGAGATGGTGGGCGCTATCGAGAAGCACCACGAGGAGCGCTATCGCAAGTTGCTGAAGAATATCGAGGATGCCGTAGTGTTCTCCCGCGAGGGTGATGTCATTTGGCAATGTGCGAACTGCGGACATATCGTCGTTGGCAAGAAGGCTCCCGAGGTTTGTCCCGTTTGCGACCATCCCCAGAGTTATTTCCAGATTAAGGCGGAGAACTACTGATGCTGTGCGGACCGTCTCGTTAAATAACAAATGATATTATGAACCTGAAACTTCGTCTTACTTTACTCAACTTCATTGAGTTTGCCGTGTGGGGTGCTTACTTGACCTCCATGGGCACTTATCTTGCCGGCGTGGGGCTTGGCTCACACATCGGCTGGTTCTATTCCGTGCAGGGTATCGTGAGCATCTTTATGCCAGCCTTGATGGGCATCCTTGCCGACCGATGGATGGAAGGTCAGCGCGTCTTGAGCCTTTGCCACACGCTTGCCGGTCTCTTCATGATTGCTGCCTCGATGTATGGTTACCAAGCAGGTGATGCTCCTGACTTCGCCACACTGTTCTCGCTCTACACGCTTTCCGTTGCCTTCTTCATGCCGACTATCGCGCTTAGTTATTCTGTTGCTTACTCGGCATTAGAGAAAGCAGGCTTCGACACAGTGAAGGCTTTCCCGCCCATCCGTGTGTGGGGAACAGTCGGCTTCATCGTGACGATGTGGATTGTTGACCTCTGCGGCTTGCAGCAGACACCTGGGCAATGGATGGTGAGCGGTTGCTTGAGCCTTGTTATGGCTGCCTATTCTCTGACAATGCCGAGAATGAGGATTCAGAAGGACGGCACGAAGAAGTCTCTTGCAGAAGCACTTGGCTTGAATGCCTTCCGTCTCTTCCTCAATCCAAGGATGGCTGTCTTCATGGCCTTCGCGATGCTGCTTGGCTTCTGCTTGCAAATCTCCAACGGCTATGCCAACCCCTTCATCACGAGCTTCGGAGAGATTCAGGAGTATGCCGACACCTTTGGCGTACAGCACGCGAACATCCTCATCTCCCTCTCGCAGATGAGCGAGACGCTTTGCATTCTGCTCATTCCCTTCTTCCTGTCGCGCTTTGGCATCAAGAAGGTGGTGCTTATTGCCTTGCTGGGGTGGGTGCTGCGCTTCGCCTTCTTCGGTTTGGGCAATCCGGGCAGCGGCGTTTGGCTCTTCCTGTTGTCCATGATTGTCTATGGTGTTGCCTTTGACTTCTTCAACATATCAGGTTCTCTGTTCATCAATCAGGAAACCGACGACAGCATCCGCAGCAGCGCCCAAGGTCTCTTTATGATGATGACCAACGGCCTCGGTGCATTCATCGGCACATTGGTTGCACAGGCAGTCATCAACAACTACGTCTTCACGCCCCAAGCGGCGGGCGCAACAGGCGCAGAGGTCGTGGCAGGCTGGCAGACGTGCTGGTACATCTTTGCAGCCTACGCACTCGTCGTGGCTGTGCTGTTTGCTATACTGTTCAGATACAAACACGTCAGAGAGAAGTAGATGAAGGAAGAGCGGTTCTTTTATGACCCCGAGGTTAATGGTGAGTTGCCTCAAGAGGAGGCTCATCATGCGGTGAAAGTGCTGCGTCAGCAAGTCGGCGACGAGATAAAGCTGATGGACGGCAAAGGCACATTCTATCGTGCCGTGATTACCGCCGCCACAGGGCATCGCTGCCTTTACCGCATAGAAGAAACCTTGCCACAGGAGCCTGCCTGGAAAGGTCATTTGCATCTTGCAATGGCGCCGACCAAGCTGATGGATAGGGTAGAGTGGTTTGCCGAGAAAGCTACGGAGATAGGCTTCGACGAACTTACCTTCCTCGACTGCCAGTTCAGCGAACGCCGCGTGGTCAAGGAGGAAAGGATAGACAAAATCCTTGTCTCGGCCATTAAGCAGAGCCACAAAGCCTGGAAACCGAAACTCAACACGATGTGTCGCTTCAAAGACTTCATCAAAGAAGAGCGCGAAGGCGACAAGTTCATCTGCCATTGCCTGTCGGGAGAGGGTCTGCCTTTCCTCTTCGACGTCCTGCGCGAGGGTGTGCCCACGACGGTGCTCATCGGACCGGAAGGCGACTTCAGCATAGATGAAGTTAAGCTCGCCTTGCAGCACGGTTACAAGGGTGTCTCACTGGGCAAAAGCAGACTGCGCACAGAGACGGCAGCCCTCGTTGCCGTCCACATGATGCAGCTGAAAAACACAAATTAGGCACGCCTAGTTTGTGAATTAGGCACGCCTAATTGCCCAATTAGGTTAAGCTAATTCCTCAATTAGGCTGCGCTAATGAAAAAGAAGAATGTAAAAGAATTGATATAGGTATGAAGAAACTTTTAATTGGTATTATCGCTTTGCTGCTCATAGGAGCGGCTGCTTATTGGTTTTTCCATCGTGACAGCGACAAGGCGCGCAACGTGCTGCCTGCCGATGTTACGGCTGTGGCTGTGTTCGAGCCAGCGGAACTATTCAAGGAACTCGACTTCCCTCTCGACAAAGTAAGTAAGCTGGTCCTGAACCTGGAAGACCTCATGGAGGCGATTGACCTTGAAAAGCCTGTCTATGCCTTTGCTTCGGAAGACGGTTTGTCGGGTGTCGTGCTGAATGTGAAAGACACCGGCAGGCTACAGAAAGCTGCCACCAGTTTCGCCTTTGCCAGCGAGGAACAGAGAGGCTTCCAGTGGATAGCGAACAAGAACTGCATCGGTTGTTTCGACAAGGACAAGCTGTTGCTCCTGAGTCCTGTGCCCGAAGCACAGCAGGATGCTCTTCGCGACAAGATGGTGAAGCTGATGACTCAGAGCCGACAGGATGTGCCTGTGCTCGAGAAAGCCTTGAAGCAGGATGGTTTGGTTCGTGCAAGCACGTCTCTCGCAGCTCTTCCGAAGCAGTATGCAAAGTCGTTGCCTGCCGATACTGATTTATCCAGTGCTTTCCTTGACGCAGCACTTCGCATGGAAAAGAAAGCCATTGCGTATGCTATGAAGGTGGAAGGCGTGGAGGACATCTCTCTGCCTCTTGCTCCGATAAAAGGCAACCTGATAGGATTGGAGCCGGAAGAGCCTTTCGCTTGGGCTTGTGTCAACATGAAGGGCGAAGAGCTTTTGCCGCTCCTTCGCAAAGAGCCTCAGCTGCGTACAGCCTTGCTTGCCCTGAACATGTGCGTGGATGCCGATATGATGATTAAGGCGATTGACGGCGACGTCTCGATTGCCATTCCAAAATTCGGTGAGCGTCCTGACTTCCTGCTCACGGCAATGCTCAAAGATACGGACTTCCTCGATAATGCCAACGACTGGAAGGCAAGTCGCAGGAGCAACACGGACTTCGTCGTCAATCAAGACGGCGTGAATGTCTTCTTTGGCGTACGCGACGATAAGCTCTACATCGCTTCAAGCGAGGCGCTGGCGAACAAGGCTTGCCAAAAGGCTGATGCCGAAGACTACCAGAAGGAGGCTAAAGGCAAGTACCTGAGTGCCTCGCTCGACCTGGAGAAGCTCTTCGAGACTGTTTCCAGAGGATTCTCCCCAATGGCTCTCATGCTCAATATCCCACAAATCCGTGAAGCTGTTGATGCCCTCGAATGTCTTTCCCTGACGGCAGACTCTCCGCAGAGCCTTGAGCTACGTCTTGAGACAGACAAGCCAGTGAAGGAAATCTACTCGAGCTTCTTCTCTATGTTTACGGGCAACAAGTAATGTTCAATTATCAATGTTCGATGTTCAATGAACAACATTTGCCTCGATAACACCTTGCCGAAGGTCTTCCTGCAAAGAACAGACATCAAGAGCGACATTTGGCGGAAGCAGGTCACCCTTGAGCGCGGCAAGACCTACCTCATCGAAGCTGCAAGCGGCACAGGCAAGAGTTCGCTCTGCAGCTTCATCATCGGCTATCGAAAGGACTTCGACGGCAGCATCCGCTTCGACGGCAAATACAGTCGAGGGTTAAGGACAGCTGATTGGGTGACGCTTCGACAGAGCCACATCAGTATGCTCTTCCAGGAGCTTCGGCTCTTTCCGGAACTGACGGCTATGGAGAACGTCGAGATAAAAAACTGCCTGACGCACTTCAAGCCGAGGAAGGAGATTGAAGGTTGGTTCGAGGCACTTGGCATTGCCGACAAGATGCAGTCGCCTGTCCGCCTCATGAGCTTCGGCCAGCAGCAGCGTGTAGCTATGATACGCGCCCTCGTGCAGCCCTTCGACTTCCTGCTTGCCGACGAACCAATCTCGCATCTTGACGAAGTAAACTCCCGAGTGATGGCCGACATCATGATGGAGGAAGCGCGACGTCAGGGTGCAGGCATCATCATCACCAGTATTGGCAAGCACATGGACTTGCCTTACGATAAAACCTTCTGCCTATGAAACTTGTATGGAAACTTCTTCGTAGGCACATCAGCCTCCCGCAGTTTGCAGGCTTCTTCTTCGCCAACCTGCTTGGCATGATTATTGTCCTGCTCAGCCTTCAGTTCTATCGCGACGTCAAGCCCATCTTCAACGAGGAGGACGGCTTCATTCGTCCCGACTTCCTCATCCTTAGCAAACGCATCTCTGCCCTCAACTCCATAGGCTTGGGTTCCGTCAACACTTTCTCCCAGAAGGAGATGGACGAGCTTCGGGCGCAGCCTTTCTGCAAGCGTGTCGGTGCCTTCACAGCCAGCCAGTACAAGGTGGCGTGCAGCATGGGCATCAGTGGTGTGGCACAATTCGGAACAGAAATGTTCTTCGAGAGTGTGCCCGATGCCTTCGTCGATGTGGACCTAAAGAAGTGGCACTTCAGCGAGGGCGACGACGTGGTGCCCATCATCCTGCCTCGCACCTACCTTGCCATCTACAACTTCGGCTTCGCGCAGAGCCAGAACTTGCCCAAGATATCGGAGGGCATCGTGGGGATGGTGGAGATGACGATAAGCATGAGAGGCAACGGACGGAACGAATACATAAAGGGTAGGGTGATTGGTTTCTCTACGCGCCTCAACACCATCCTCGTGCCTGAGAGCTTCATCCGATGGAGTAATGCACGCTATGCACCGGAGGCAGACATAGAGCCTTCGCGCATCATCCTCGAAGTGAGCAATCCTGCCGATGATGCTATCGTCAGCTACATCAACGAGAAAGGCTACGAGATGGAGGACGACAAGCTCGATGCCGGACGCATGACCTTCTTCCTGCGCCTCACGGCAGGCATTGTGATGTTGGTCGGCTTGCTCATCAGCTTGCTCAGCTTCTACATCCTCATGCTCTCGATTTACTTGCTTGTTGAGAAGAACACGGAGAAGATGCGGACGCTCCTGCTCATCGGCTACAGCCCGGCTCGAGTGGCACTGCCTTACCAACTGCTGACCATCGGCATGAATGCAGCCGTGCTGTTGCTTGCCGTTTGCGGCCTCTGCTTGCTTCGCTCACTCTATATGGAACGGCTTTGGACAGTCTTTCCCCAGATGAGCGACGGTAGCATCTTGCCCGCCGTCCTGTTTGGCATCGTGCTCTTTGCAATCGTCAGCATCATCAATGCCCTAATAATAAGGAGTCGCATCAATCAAATATGGAAGAACTGAAAAAGCTATATAAGGAAGCCACAGGGCTTGATGTCGCTAACGTCGAAGCGATTCCCGGAGCAGGCAGCAACCGCAAGTACTATCGTATGACTGGCAACGACGGCAGCACACTCATTGGAGCCGTCGGCACGAGTCGCGACGAGAACCATGCCTTCTGCTATCTTGCGAAGCATTTTGCGGAAGCAGGGCTGCCAGTCCCCCAAGTCATTGCGGAAAGCGACGATGGTTTGCGATACCTGCAAAGCGACCTTGGCGACCAGTCCCTCTTCGATGCCTTGAAGGGTGGCCGTGAAGCCGGAGGCCGATACAATGCCCACGAGCGCGAACTGCTGCGGAGAACCATAGCCGCCTTGCCAGCTATGCAGATACAGGGAGCTATTGGACTGGACTTCTCTCAATGCTATCCGCAGGAGGCACTGGACGAGACCAACGTCCTCTTCGACCTCAATTACTTCAAATACTGCTTCCTCAAGGCCACAGGTCTCGACTTCCATGAGTTGAAGCTCGAAGCATCCTTCCAGCTGATGGCGCGTGACATCGTGAGTCTCTGCCTGGCGGAGGCACTCCCCCAAAGGGGGCAATTGCCCGTTGGTAGCGGAGCAATTGGGGAGCTTGCGACGGAGGGATGGGAGGGGGCTTTTATGTATCGCGACTTCCAGGCACGCAATGTTATGCTCGATGCTCAGGGCAATCCCTTCTTCATCGACTTCCAGGGAGGTCGCCGAGGTCCTGTGCAATATGATGTGGCGAGCTTCCTCTGGCAGGCTTCCGCGCGTTATCCTAAGAAGCTTCGCGAGGAGCTTATCAAGGTCTATTTGCAAAGCCTCAAGCAGTATCAGGAGGTCAACGAGCGTAAGTTCCGGCAGGGCTTGCAGCTATGCGTGCTCTTCCGTTTGCTTCAGGTGCTGGGCGCTTACGGCTTCCGTGGCTACTTCGAGCGCAAGAAGCACTTCCTCGAAAGCATACCGCCGGCAATGGAGAACCTTCGCGAACTGCTCGATGAAGGCGGTTGCCCTTATCCTTATCTCCATGAGGTGCTCACGGCACTTGTCTCGATGCCGCAGTTTAAGCCTGTGCCAAAAGAGGAAGCAAAACGTGCGGACGGCCTCAAGACAACAGAACTCAACCCATATCAAGCGCATCCGCTTGACGGACCTCCAACCTTTTCGCGCTATGATGCACAAGGTCCGCTGGTGGTGCGCGTGTTCAGCTTCTCGTATCGCAAGGGCATCCCCGAGGACACGAGCGGCAATGGCGGCGGTTATGTCTTCGACTGCCGAAGTACGCACAACCCCGGACGTTATGAGCCTTACAAGCAGCTGACGGGTCTCGACGAGCCTGTCATCCGTTTTCTTGAGGACGACGGGGAGATACTGACCTTCCTCGATAGCGTCTATAAGCTGGCGGATGCTCATGTACGGCGTTATCTGCAGCGTGGATTCACCAGCCTTATGTTCAGCTTCGGCTGCACGGGCGGACAGCACCGAAGTGTTTATAGCGCCCAACATCTTGCTGAACACATTCACGGGAAGTTCGGCGTTGAGGTGCACATCTGCCATCGTGAGCAAGGCATCGAGCAGGTGCTTGCACCCGGCAGAGCCATGATATTTGCCGCCGGGCTTGGCACAAGGCTGAAGCCTCTCACGGACACGATGCCAAAGGCACTTGTGCCTGTCGCTGGCAAACCGTTGCTCCAGTATCAGCTCGAGAAGCTCAAGGCGGCTGGCTTCACGGACATTGTCATCAACGTGCATCACTTTGCCGACATGATTGAGGAGTGGTGCCAGCAGCATCCGATGCGCTGCCGCATCCTTTTCAGCGACGAGCGCGAACAGCTTCTCGAGACAGGCGGCGGCATCAAGCATGCGGCACCTCTTTTGCGCGACGCACAGGAAGGCTTCCTCATCCACAACGTCGATATCTTGAGCAATGTGGACCTTCGAGCTTTCATGAAGGCCGCTTCGGGCGTAGCCAAATGGTCAATGGCTGGTGGTCAGTCTTCAACAAGCAATAGAGCTGCCACATTGCTCGTCAGTGAGCGCGAGACACAGCGCTATCTTCTCTTCGACGAAGACATGAGGCTTGTCGGTTGGACGAACATCAAGACAGGCGAAGTGCGCAGCCCGTATGATTCAATTCGAAATTCAAAATTCAAGATTCAAGATTCTCAGTTCGGGAAGTATCGTGCGTATGCCTTTGCCGGCATCCACTACATGAATCCGAGCCTGTTCAAGTACTTCGCGGATTTCCCCGAGAAGTTCAGCATCATCGACTTCTACCTGAAGGTCTGCGACCGTGAGCCTATCTACGGCTATGTGCAGGAAGGTCTTCGCCTCATGGACGTCGGCAAGCTCGACACCCTCTCCGAAGCCGAAACCTTCGCAAATGAGCTTTCCTCATAAAAGCAAGTTGAAACTATTTCACCATAACTTTTCTTGTCGTGCCGTCGGAGTAGCGGATGATGTTGATGCCCTTTGGCATTTGACCATTTGACCTTCCGCGACTACAATCGCGCCTTGGTGCTAAAGCATCCAAGAATTTTATTGTCTAAATCCTTACATGTATTTCTTACTTCAGCAACCTCCTGCCGCTGTTGTCTTCCAGCACCTGCATCTGTTGGATGGCTATCCGATTGAGCTTCACGAGGCGTTCGCCCTGGGGCATACCGTCGTTGATAAGCACGGCGTTGATGTTCTCCATGTTCGAGAGGCAGATGAGTTCGTTGATGGTGGCATAGTCGCGGAAGATGTAATCCTCGCCATTTACATTTGAGACTGTTATCTCAGTGTCCTGAACAATTATCTTTGACATAAATGAGTTTTTGTTTCGTCTGCAAATTTACGACTTTTCTCCCTTACCTGCAAGAGAATTAGCGTGAAAGTAGGAAAGTTAGAATGTAGGAAAGCCAGCAGTTGACTATATTGGCGGATACTACCATCCGCCATGAAATGTAAAGATAATTCGTAAAGCGCCTCTTCTGACGGCATCTTTTTGTCTGTGTGGTGTTTGGATACCCCAATTGCAAGAAATGGGCTTAAATCAAATCATATCTGGGAATCAGCTGGTTACAACGTCCCATAATTGAGCCAAACGTAAGAATAGTGTCAGCAACCTATGTCCTTCTGCAAAACGAAGCGCATTTTGAAGCAAAAATAGGTGTGTTTTTCCACCCTAAAGAACAGGGAGTGTTGGCAATAAGTACAGGGACTTATGACCATAAGTCCACGTTCTTATGAGAGACAAGGCACGCTTTGGCTTCAAACAGCGCATTTATGATGTAAAGGTTTTTGACAATTCAGCGCCTGAAACTCTTGTTCGGTCTTCCTGTTGTTCGGGCGGATTTGCAATCCGACCGCATCAAATATAGGGATTTGCAATCCCGCAATGCTTGTTTTATCGCATTATAAATGCTTATACTCTGATGCTGGCGGATTACAAATCCGCCAGAACAGGGTAAAGAAAAACAAGAATTGCCATCAATGGCTCACGAATTACCATTAATAATTATATGATAATTACATGGCTTGTTACATGGCAATTACATGTTAAAAGAAAACACG
>JAFXZK010000017.1 GCA_017541265.1 Bacteroidaceae bacterium
AGCTTATCGATGTTGCTCATCTTCTTCACAGCCTTGCGGATTGTGGGGAAGTTGGTGAGCATGCCGCCGGGCCAGCGCTCGATAACGTAGGGCATTCCTACAGAGGTGGCGAGGTCGGCAACGCATTGCTTGGCCTGTTTCTTGGTAGCGACAAAGAGGATCTTCTTTCCGCTCTTGGCGATTTGCTTCATGGCTTCGGCAGCCTCGTCGATCTTGGCAACAGTCTTGTGCAGGTCGAGGATATGAATGCCATTGCGCTCCATAAAGATGTAAGGAGCCATAGCGGGGTTCCACTTTCTCTTGAGGTGACCGAAGTGACATCCGGCCTCCAATAAAGTCTCAAAATTTGTTCTTGACATTGTCTTTGTTGTTTTGTTTGTTGTTTACTTTCTTTGTTAATTCTGTTTGTGTTAGCTCCGCTTGCGCCTGAGCCTAGCGAAGAACCAACCTGCGAGTAGTCTCACAATGTGCTTCCCTATACATTATATAATATATAAGGAAAGAGAGTCAGGCAGATTTAGATGCTAAACAGCTATTCGCAATCCTAAGCAGCAATTAACGCTTGCTGAACTGGAAGCGACGACGTGCCTTTGGACGTCCGGGCTTCTTTCTCTCGACCTCGCGGCTGTCGCGTGTCATGAAACCTTCGGCACGGAGTGCCTTCTTGTCCTCGGCGTTAATCTTTACGAGAGCGCGTGCAATGGCGAGGCGCAGAGCCTGAGACTGGCCTGTGTAACCGCCACCGTAGAGGTTCACGTTGATGTCGTACTTCTCAACCACGTCGAGCAAAGCAAGAGGCTGCTTTACGACGAACTGGAGGATGGTGCTGGGGAAGTACTCGGTCAGGTCGCGCTTGTTGATGGTAATCTTTCCGTTACCTTCTTTGACATAGACGCGGGCAACGGCGCACTTGCGGCGGCCCAGCGCATTAGCTATGTATTTCGTATCCATGTTTGGTGATTATTTATACTGGTTAATATCGATTGCCTTGGGGCTTTGTGCCTGCTGCTTGTGCTCTGCACCGCCATAGATGTAGAGGTTGCCGATGAGCTGGTCTGCCAGCTTGTTCTTGGGCAGCATGCCCTTTACTGTGCGACGGAGCAGCTTCTCTGCGCCGTTTGGCTTTGCCAGAATCTCGGCGGGAGTTGTTGCACGCTGGCCGCCGGGGTAGCCAGTGTATGACAGATAAGTGCGGTCTGTCATCTTCTTACCAGTGATGATAATCTTGTCGGCGTTCACGATGATTACATTGTCACCGCAGTCCACATTGGGAGTGAACTCAGCCTTGTACTTGCCTCTCAGCAATTTTGCCACCTTTGTGCAGAGACGACCGAGAACCTGGTCAGTAGCGTCAACTACCACCCATTCCTTCTTCACGGTGTTCTTGTTCATCGAGATGGTCTTGTAGCTCAAAGTATCCATTCTTTGTCTTACTTTTGTTTGTTTCTACCTAAGTTATTTTTCATTTGTCGTTGCGATTCACGAACCGTCCGTTCAGGCCAATGATGCGGACTATTCACACGCTCCGAGAGGGCCTTTTGAGAGCCCTTTGATAATAATCGGCGTGCAAAGGTACGACTTTTTCCTTATTCTGCAAGCAAAGGAAGAAGTTTTTTCTTGTTTATGTGCTTATTTTTGAATAATGGGCGGCAAGTCAGGGTACGTTTGACGAGAAAAAGGTGAGATTTCGGTTGCGATGTTTCAGAAATTGAGCTTAGTCATTATCTGCACCTTGTGGTTGGTCACCCAATGTAAGTCTGTTTCTGCCAGTCCGTTGCTTGCTTTTTGGCCTTTCCCGTATTGTGCTGATGTTACCTCGTATTCGGCACCTAATTGGAATTTGCCCCATGTAAACAGAATGGTGGGGGAGAGGCGCCACAATCGGTTCATGGTTGCAAAGCTGTTCTTGCTGAAGTAGAAGCCATAAATGTCGCCTGCGGTATTAACAAGCAGGGCATCTTTTGTGCCAAAGTTACGGACATAGCCGGCAAACAGGATTCCCTTCACCTGCTTGCCGTAGGTCAGCGAGAGCCATGAGGATGAGTTGCGAGTGGGAGTATATTCCCAAGAGCCGTCTCCGTTGATGCGCTTCACACCATAGCCACCGTTCAGGTTCAGGTGCTCTCCAGCCTCTGCAAACACCGTCTTGGCCTTCAGGCTGAAGTCCTTGTACTTGTATTGCAGGTATAGGAAGGGCGAAAAGGTGGTTATGCGGTCTTTCACTTTCACCGTCACGTTATTCCCTTGAGCGTCCTGTACAGTACCGGTGTGTCTGGGCGAGATGCTCAGGATATCCACTCCTGCCCTAAGCAACACATTGGTGTTTGGGTGGTAGGAAACACCCAGGTAAACTTCAGGCGTGCAGGCATATTTCAGGTAGTTCGCCGACGCTCCTTCCGGTCCGGCGGATGTGTACTGCATCTGCCACAGAGCCGAAGCTGTGAGGGTGAAGTGATTGCCCAGGCGTGCATCCATCTTTATCTGTGGAGTTCTGCTGAAGGGGTTGAAAGGTGCGCCAGTGTTAAGGGAAATGACATCGGGCATGTCGGCAGCCAGGGGATGCCAAGCCTGGCCTAATTGCAGGTTTATGCGTGCAAGGGCGTCGCCGCTTATGCGCAGACTGTCCCATGCAAGAGTCATATAGGCTTGCCTCAGACGCAGCTGGGCGGTTCCTGTGCTGCCCGTCAGGCCAGCATAGAAGTCGGTCTCTATCTTGCCGCCGAAACAGACCTTCCCCCAGCGGTAATCTTTGATGTCTATGCCAATGCGTGTTGTTAGCGACAGGAAACGCATGGTGGCCTGTGCATTCAAATCCTCGCGTTTTATTCCCGAAGCGGCAGCTTCTGCCTCCGTCTGGTTCCAATTGTTGTCCTTGGGCAGATAGTTGAAAAGGTCACCCGTTCCAGCCACATTCTCGCGAGTGTCTATAGAAAAATAATTACGGATAAAGCCGTAGAGCTTGAAGTGATTGTTTATGTGCTCCTTTACTTTCTCGCTTTTTTTCTCTTGCGCCTGCAGGGCACCCATGCAGGGTAATGCCAGCAGGCAGCAGATAAGGATTTTTTTCATCTTCTTACTATAGGTGTGACTATTACAGCTTTGCTGTGACGTTTTGGGCTTTGACGATGGCGGGGTTGCCGCAGATGAAGAGCTTTTCCGTGCCTGCCTTGCTAAAGTCGGACGTGCAGACAGCGCTGCTGCCGACGACGGAACGCGGGGGAATGACAGTGCCTTTCAGCAGGATGGTTCTGAAGCCAAGATATGTGCCGTCTCCTATCACGACCTCTCCCAGCATGGGCTTTGCATTGCCTGATGTGGTAATCTGGTGGATTGCGCTGTCGCATGCATACATTTCTCCCGCAAACACGCCACTGCCGATGCAGATGTGATGATAGCAATGGATTTGTGTGTCGCGTCCAAGCCATGTGTCTGCTCCTGTTTCAAGCAGTGCGTCCTTCTCTATGGCGATGCAGGTGTCGGGACCTATGCGCAGGAAACCGCCTATCTGCCACGTCCCCTGTATGTTGAGTTCCGCTTTGCCGCAAGAAGCCGTGTAATCCTCGTACCAGGAATTGAAGACGATAGTGTTCCTGGGCAAGTCCGGCGGGAGGACAATCTTTCCTGCAAGGGACAACTTTACAGGTCCGTATACTTTAATTGGCATACGCACAACCGCCTTCCAGCCTCCGGCGTTATAGTTGAGGCGTATGGTTGCCAGCCAGTTTATGCGTAGAATCGTGCGAAGTTTCATCTTTCATTTGGCATTCAATCATTCACCATTTGCCATTTGTTCGCAAAGGTACGAAATTATTCTTTATTCTTTATTCTTAATTCTTAATTTCTTTGTATCTTTGCGCAGAAAAGGTAAATGGCGAATGATTTAATGCTAAATGAAGTTCCTCTTTATAGGTGATGCCAGCAATGCCCGCTACACTTTGGCAAAAGGCCTGCGTGAGCTTGGTCACGAGGCGTTGGTCGTAGGCACAGGCGGCGGATGGCGGCACATGCATGTAGATATTTGTTTGGAGCGCGGTTCTGGAAAAACAGGTGCCGTCATCTATCTTTTGCGCTGGCTTCTGCTGTTGCCAAAGCTCAAGGGATATGACATCGTGGACTTCAACGGGCAGCTCATGATGGCGTTCAAGCCTTGGCTTAAGCGTCTTTTCTATGATTTCATTCGTAAGCGTAACAGGTGCACCGTCACCACCTTGCTTGGGGTGGGGCATTACTATGTCAAGGCATGTGTTGAGGCAAGGCTTTTCAGGAGCAGTGATTTCAATATCGGAGACGAGCCGCGCACCAACGCCTTTGCCGTCGAAATGGCTGAAGGGTGGTTGAATCAGCCCGAGGTGGTCGAGCTAAGTCGGCACATGGCAGAGACAAGCCACCTTCTCATTGGCACGGGCTACGAGTACTGGGCAAGCCTACACCACTATTTCCCCAAAAAGACATGTTTTGTGCCATTGCCAATAGATATGCCGGAATGCCCCGTACGCATTAGAGAGACAGAATGGCCTGTCCGTTTCTTCATAGGCATACAAAAAGAGCGCGACGAGGAGAAGGGCACCGACATCCTGTGGAGAGTGTTGCAGAAACTCAAGAACGACTACCCCGACAAGATGACAGTCAATAAGGTGGAGAATATCCCATACGATGAATACTGCCGGATGATGGCAGACAGCGACATCCTCATCGATCAGCTTTATACATGCTATGCCATGAATGCACTGAAAGCCATGTCGATGGGCATTGCTACTGCCACAGTGGCCATACCCGAGGCATACGAGTTGCTTTCGGAGAGAGAAAGGTTCCCCATGATTGACCTGCCATGCGATGAGGAAGGGATATACAGGCAGTTGGAGCATTATGTTCTGCATCCTGAAGAACTGACGCAAGTCAAGCGCCAGTCGGTGGAATTTGTTCGCAAGCATCACCATTACTTGAAAGTTGCACGCCAGTATGTGTTGTCGTTTCAAAAATTTTTCGTACCTTTGCAGCCCGAATGACAATAACCGATGGCTGAGCTTAAGAACATACACAACGCCGAGACCAGCGATACCTCCTACGACCATGTGCTGAAGTACACAGGCATCTTTGGGGGTGTACAGGGACTGAAGATGCTTGTCAGCGCGGTGCGTGTGAAGCTCACCGCCTACCTTCTCGGCGGCTGGGGCATGGGGCTGATTACTGCCTACAATGCTGTCTTTGAGTTCCTCAACAAAGCCAGCAACATGGGCATTCCCCTGAACGCCACGCGAAAGACGAGTGAACTGTTCGAGGAAGGCACTGAGGAGCAGATAGAGCATCAGGTGATGGTCATCCGTACCTGGGTGCTTTGGTCGGCAATTCTTTCTGTGCTCATTTGTCTTTTCTTTTCGCCAGTCATCAGCTACTTCTTCTTCGACCACGACTGGAGCCGCTGGCCTGCGGTGATGCTTACCTCGCTTGTGGCGGTGACGAACATCATTGCCGAAGGCGAATGCGCCATATTGAAAGGCTTGCGGCAAGTGCGCAAGGTGGCGGTTATTGAGACAATACTGGCACTGGGCACACTGCTTTGCACCATTCCGCTGTATTATCTGCTGGGCATCCGGGGTGTTATAGCGGGACTGATTGCCTGCGGTTTCCTGTCGGCAGTGGCGCATTTCTCCTTCTCGCTCCGATTGGTGCCTTATAGTGTGAAGCCGCTTTCCCAAAGAACATTCTGCGAGGGCTTGCCGCTCATCAAGGTGGGCATTCCCTATGTGCTTGCGGGTGTTGCCAATGCGGGTTTGCAGATGGCCATCCCTGCCATCATCCTTGCCCAACATACGATGGAGGAGCTGGGCCATTACAATGCTGGTTGGGCGCTGATGTTCGGTTATGCGGGACTGGTCTTCCTGGCGTTAGAGTCCGACTACTTCCCGAGACTTTCTTCTGTGGCGGGCAACAAGAAGCGCATGAACGACACCGTCAACCAGCAGATTGACGTTTGTGCGCTCATTCTTGCACCTTTGCTTATTCTGCTTGTCGTGTTCATGCCTTTTGTGTTGCGGCTGCTTTTCGAGGATGAATTCCTGGTTGTGACGGGTATGGCGACGCTTGCGGTCTTCTATCCTTTCCTGCGTTGCCTGGCATTGCCGATGGGCTATAGTGTGCTGGCAAAGGGGCATACTGTCGCATTCCTTGTGCTGGAGGTGTGCTATGATGTCTTGTTCGGCTTGCTCATCTGGTGGTGTTACAATGCGTTCGGACTCATCGGGGCAGGCATGGCGCTCTCTGCCGGAGCTTTGTACGATGTGGTGGTGAATTTCCTTTATTGCCATTTCCGCTATGGTTTCGTGTTCCGCAAAAGCACATTGCTCTTCTGTGTCGGCCAGTTCGTATGTCTGCTGGTTGCTGTGGAGTACTGTTATCTCGTCTCTCCATCCGATGAGGAGAAGTATACGGCGGGCGGCATCGCCTTTGCTGTGTCGTTTGCCTTGAGCCTTTACCATCTGCTGCACCGTTCGAGCTGCGCACAGTATTTGGTTCGCAAATTCAGGGGTTGACAAGCTATAGTCATGCGTTTGGTCCAGTACCACCGTGGGAGGACTGCAGTCCTTCCGTGGAAAAACTGCAGTACCACCGCGGTGGGACAGCAGTCCTCCCATGAAATTATTTCAAAGGACTGCAGTCCGCCTTTTGGTTTACAAGTTTGGTACTGGAGTCCGCCTTTAGGTTTGCAAGTTCGGTACTGCAGTTTTTTTGTTGACATTTGTTTGCCCCAACGGTTGTTTTATTGCAGGAATATGTGTATCTTTGCACAGGAAATCACACATTATTATATTATATTATGAAACGAAACCTGCTTTTATCAACGCTATTCCTTTGTATGTATAGCCCCTTCCCAGCCTCTCTCAAAGGGGCAGAGGCCGTTACTTCCCCCTCGGGGGGAGATAGAGGAGGGCAGTTTGTTCAATATGTGGAACCGCGTATCGGTACGGCTCACTGCCGCTCCTTCCACTTCGCCCCAGGCTCCATGCCCTTCGGTATGGCAAAGCCTGGCCCTTCAACGAACGGCTCTCTCGGCAATGCCGACGGCTGGCAGGCTACGGGCTACGACTATCGCGACACGTCCATCGAGGGCTTCGTCTGCACCCACGAATTTCAAGTCGGCGGCATCACTATAGCCCCTTCTACCGGCTTGCTGCTCACTACACCGGGAAATCCCGACGGAACAGGTCCGCGAGGTTATCGCTCAGGGTTCAGTCATGAGAGGGAGTTCGCTACCGCCGGCTACTATCAAGTCATGCTGGACGACTACGGCATCAATGCCGAAGTGACCGCCACTACTCGTGTCGCTTTCCTTCGCTTCACGTTTCCCGAGACACAGATGGCGCACATCATCTTCGATATCGGTCACCAGCAGGGTGAAAGCGGCAAGGTGAAAGACTCGGAAGTCTGGATTAACGAGGACGGCTCGGTTGAGGGCTACGTCATTACGCGACCCGAGTACATCAAGAAGTACCAGCCGAATGCCGACCAACGCATCTACTTCTCGGCTGTTGTCGATAAGAAAGCCGTGTCCGGCGGCGTGTTTAATGGCAACAACGTCAGCGAGACGGAGACTTACGCACATGGTGTCGGAGCAGGTGCTTACCTGAACTTCCACACCAAGAGCAACGAGCAGATAACCGTCAAGGTTGGCATCAGCTACACTTCTGTGCAGAATGCCCGCATCAACCTTAAAAAGGAGGCTTCCGGCATGACCTTCGACGAAGTCAGGGCAGCCTCGCAGCAGGCTTGGGAAGAGGCTTTGGGACGAATCGTCGTGGAGCAGACCCCCTCTAACTCCCCCTCTAAGGGGAGAACATTGAGCGGTTCTGAAAGTCTCCCCTCACGGGGAGATTTAGAGGGGTCTCTTGTGAAGTTTTATACTGGCCTCTATCATGCTTTGCTTGGCAGAGGCATCATGAACGACGTCAACGGCGCATATCCAAAGCACGATGGAACGATAGGACAAGCGTCTCACCTTATGTTCAATACAGATGCGATGTGGGGCGGGCAATGGAACTTGACGCAGCTCTGGGCTTTGGCTTACCCGGAGCATCTATCGCAATTCATAAGCTCTACACTGCAAGAATACAAGGATTGCGGCTGGCTTGCCGACGGGCTTGCCAACTCGAAGTTTGTCTCAGGCGTCGGCACGAACCAGTTGCCGCTCATGATTGACGCGGCTTATCAGTGCGGCATCCGTGACTTCGACCTCGACCTCGCCTATGAAGCCTGCCTGAAGAACGAGATGGACGGAAAGAACAGACCAGAAGGGGCAGGCAAGGACGACACGGCCGACTTCGTCGAGCTTGGCTATGCGCCGCACAAAGAGCTTGGCGAACGTGGCGAAGACTTCTACTTCTCCGGTTCGCACACCCTCGAGTATTCCTTCTCTGCCTACGCCACCGCGATGCTCGGAAAAAGTCTCGGCAAGATGCAGGACTACGACAAGCTGATGTGGATGTCAAAAGGATGGGAACGCATCTTCGACGAGAAGACTGGCTATATGCACCCTCGTCTGAAGAATGGCAAGTTTATAGAAAACTTTGACCCCATGCAGGTATGGCGAGGATTCCAGGAGGGCAATGCCGTGCAATATACCTTCTATGTGCCCCATACACCTGAAGAACTCATAGAGAAGGTGGGACGGGACGAGTTCAACAAGCGTCTGGACGACATCTTCTCCGCATCGCAGCCCCAGATATTCTCCGGCGGTAAGGAGATTGACGCTTTCGCAGGACTTCGCACCTACTACAACCAGGGCAACCAACCCTGCCTTCACATCTCATGGCTCTTCAACCACAGCGGGCGCCCTGACCTCTCGCAGAAGTGGGTTCGCGCCATCTGCGACGAGTTCTATGGCACCGACGGCATCCACGGCTACGGCTACGGTCAGGACGAGGACCAGGGGCAGTTGGGTGCATGGTATGTGATGTCCTCCATCGGACTGTTTGCCGTAAATGGCCTCACCTCGCCCGAGCCGTCGTTCTCTATCGGCAGCCCTCTCTTCGACAAGGTTACCATCAAGCTCGATCCGCAATACTATAAAGGCAGGGAGTTTGTCATTACAGCCAAGAACAACAGCCCGAAGAATGTCTATGTGCAGGCCTCGAAGCTCATCAACGGCAAGAAGACCACAGCCGGCAGCATCAAGTTCGCCGATGTCGTGGGTGGCGGTTCAATGGAACTGACAATGACAAAGAAGCCGCGCTGACGTTAGCAAAGCTATTGCGCTTCCTGGATGTCCAGACGTCGCTTGAGCTCTTGGGCAACACATTCTGACGCTATCGGGGACCAATGCGTGTCGTTGCACCTGTAGATGTCTGTCCCTCCTTGCTCAACAAGGGGATAGATGAGTTCCTTGCAGTTCAGAAAATGAGGGTTGTTGTTGTATTGCCCAAAGAAAGACAACTGTCCCGCTACCTGATACTTGTCTTTGATGGCAAAATCCTTATATAGGTCATATTTGTCAACCGGCACCATGAAGACAAACTTGATTCCCTTTTGTTCTGTCAAGTGCAGGAGGGTGTCAAGCTTCAGCCGGCTTGTGGCGCAATACTCTTCTGTCACCCGTGTCAAGTCTTCTTTAAAGAAGAACAGGTCGTCCTCGGCTCCTTTGCATGAGAACATCTTCTGCCTCAGCTTCAGGTGTTTCACAGGGTTGTCTATGTTGAGACGTTTCCTGACATATTCTGAAGTGTTCTGGAGGTCCTTCTTCAGCTGTTCTTTGTCGTCTTTGAAACGAGTGACAAGTTCTTGCAGTCCAGTTTTCCCTGCAGGTTTCTCTGCGGGACGGCTTGTCACGGAGGCAGCCTTGCTGTCGGTTGTCTGTACCGTTGTTGCCTTTTCAGCTTCGGCGTGCGGATGGAATGTCAGGTTGTAAAGCCTGGAAGCCAAGATACGCTCAACACATTCCATAATTATTATGCGGGGCAATGGAGCATCCGAGGCAAGCATGTCAACGAACTGCTGGAAATTCACGGACGTCCCGTCTATAGAGTCGGAGATTTGATAGGTGAGATTGTATATGGTGTAACCCGGGTATAGTTTTGCAAGGTAGTTCTGATAGCCGCATAAGCCCATCAGGGAAAAGGAGTCGCCTATGGTGAGAATTGTTGAGTCCGGAAAGGTTTGTTCCATGTTCTCAATGTTTGTCACATACAGCGTGTCCATTCCCGTATGGTTGATTTTCGACTCATAGGTGTCGTCGAAGGGCAGGAAGCCGAGCCTTCCCAGGTCGCCGTTCTTGTGCGGTTCCACTGCCAAAACATAATAAAGTATCACCCCTATTATCGGCAGGGTCATCATGAGTGTTTTCGTAATGAATCTTTTCATGCTTTAGAACTGGAAGTAAATAAAGGTGATGTTCTTGCCAGAGAACAGGACTATCGACGCTAATATGAAATAGTACAGCATCACGCGAACCCATGCCTGCCTGATCCAGGAGAAGTCGAAGCTGTGAGCCCGTTTCCTGTTTATCCATTCAATGGTCAGTAGCACCCCAATTGCAATGGCGGTGGGGGCTTTGTAAGTCAGGCCATACCAAGGACGCTCCCAAATGCCGAAGGCAAACACTTTCTTGAATATCTCGTACGCATCGCTGATGCTCTCGGCGCGGAATATAATCCAGCCGATGGTGACAAGGATGAATGTCAGGAGCATGCTTGCCAGCTCTTTGATGCTTGGCAGAATGGAGTTGGATGCCACGATATCCGTGTTACGCTTGTTCATGCCCAGAAGTATCAGGGGCAGGAACAGCAGGGCATGATACAGCCCCCAGGCGACATAGGTCCAGTTCGCGCCGTGCCACAGACCGCTCAGAAGGAAGATGACGAACACGTTCCTGGCAACCAGGACTTTCCTCGTCCGGCTTCCTCCCAAGGGGATATAGACGTAGTCGACGAACCATTTGTTCAGCGAGATATGCCAACGCTTCCAGAACTCGGCAATGTCGCGGCTGAAGTAGGGCGTACGGAAGTTGTCCCTGAGGGAAATGCCGAACAGTTTGGCGGTGCCGATGGCTATGTCCGAGTAACCGGAGAAGTCACCGTAAATCTGCAGGGCAAAGAATACGCTCGCCAGGGCAAGGCTGCTTCCGTTGAAACCCGCATAATTATTGAAGACGGTATCGACATACTCGGCACAGTTGTCGGCAATGACAATCTTCTTGAACAAGCCCCAGAGGATAAGCCTCATGCCATCGACAGCCTTTTCATAGTCGAACACCCTTCTGGTGTAGAATTGCGGCAGCAGGTTGGTCGCTCTCTCTATCGGGCCTGCAACAAGCTGGGGGAAGAAACTGATGTAGGCGAAGAACGAGATGATGTCGTGCGTGGCGGCTATCTTCCTCTTATACACGTCGATGGAGTAGCTGAGTGCCTGGAACGTGTAGAACGATATGCCGACAGGCAGTATCAGCTTGATGGACGACGCATGTACGGTCACTCCCAGCAGGTGCATCAGGTCAGAGAAGGAGCCGATAAAGAAGTTGTAGTACTTGAACACGCCAAGGATACTGAGGTTGATGGCGACGTTGGCAATGCAGATATACTTCGCCTTGCGTTCATCGTTGTGTTCAAGGCTCTTGCCTGTCCATAAGCCCGTCGCGTAGCTGCACAAGGTTGTGAAAGCAATGAGCAGCAGGAAACGGTAGTCCCATGCGCCATAGAAAATATAGCTTGCTGCCACGATGAAAAGGTTCTGCCACCTTAAAGGCTTGAAGACAAACCAATATAGGCAAAACACTATGGGCAGGAACAAGAGATATTCGAAGGAGTTGAAAAGCATGTGTCGTGTTGCGGAGTCGTGCTGCTGCAAAATTTCTGCAAAGGTACGACATTAATTTGTAAAATGGAAATGAGGCGCGAAAATATGTTGAAATCTCATGAATCGGTGTTAATGTCATCGCAAAGGATACGAATGGCAGGCATTGATGATGCGGCTGATGGCTTCGTTCACGATGGAGCGGGGACTGCCGACATTCATGCGCATGAAGCCAACGCCGCCCTTGCCGAACATCGCGCCTGAGTTCATACCGACCTTGGCATCGAAGGCAAAGAAGTGCTCCAGTTCGCCTTGTGTCTTGAAGCCTAATGCCGTGCAATCCAGGAAGACGAGGAAGCTGGCATCGGGTACGATGGGACGAATTTGCGGACATTCTTCTGCAAAACGCTTCACAACAAGGTCAATGTTGCCCTGCACATAGTCGAGCATCTGCTGCTTCCACTCCCTGCCCTCGTCGCTGTAGCAAGCCATCACACAGTCGCAGGCAAAGACGTTGCCGAGGTCTTGGTCTGTGCCCCAAATGTAGTTGAAGTATTGTTCGCGAAGCTTCTTGTCATAGACAATGGCTTGACTCGCCACGATGCCCGGCATGTTGAAGGTCTTCGAGGGAGCCTGAAGGGTGATGCTGATGCGGCGTGCTTCTTCGCTCACGCTGGCAAATGGGATGTGCTTGTGGCCACGGAAGACCATGTCGCAATGTATCTCGTCACTCACCACAACGACGCCCTCCTCTGCACAGATGCGGGCGACCTGCTGTAAGTCCTCCTTCTTCCAGCAGATGCCTGCAGGGTTGTGAGGGTTGCAGAGTATCATCATTTTGCAGCCCTTGATGTCTTGGCGAAGTCGGTCGAAGTCCATCGCAAAGGATGTTTCGGTGCGGCGAAGAGAGCTTTGCACGACCTGTCGCTTGCAAGCTTCAGGCACAAAGCAGAAGGGATGATAGACAGGCTCCTGAATGAGGATGCGGTCGCCCTTCTCCGTGAAGGCCTGCACGGCAAGGAAGATGCCTGACACGACGCCGGGAATGTAGCAAATCATCTCTCGCGTGACGTCCATGCCGTGCTGCTCTTTGTTCCATCGGATGATGCTTTCGTAGTAAGGCGGGTTCTGGCAAGTGTAGCCAAGGATGCCCTGCTCAAGGCGCTTCCTTATGGCATTAAAGACAAAAGGCGGTGTGCGGAAGTCCATATCGGCCACCCACATCGGGATAAGGTCATCGCTGCCGCACTCATCTTTCACGCGGTCTATCTTTATTGCGTCTGTTCCCTCGCGGGGAATTATCTCATCGAAATTAGCCCCCTCCCCGCTCCCCCTTTGGGGGAGTGCCATGATTGGTTCGTTGCTCATTATATTATTATGAATTGTTAATTATGAATTATGAATTCTTATAAATTCCTATCTCCCCACTTCCATAGCAAACCGTTGCGTCTGCATCATAAATACAGCCGAACTGACCAGGGGCAATGCCTTGTATGGGAGCGTCGGAATGGATGTGATAGCCTTCGTCGTCGAGGGTAATGGTGCCCGGCATGAAGTGGTCAACGTGACGGACCTTGAACATGATAGGAAGGCCCCCTCCCCACTCCCCCCTGTGGGGAGTGCTTTGGAGCGGCGAGTCTGCGGGAATGTGGCACTCCCCCAAAGGGGGAGCGGGGAGGGGGCTTGTAATATAATGGAAGTCTGCCAGCCGGAAGTCGTGTCCGTACTGCAATTGCGTGTCCCAGCCGTTCGCCACAAAGATGATGTTCTTCTTCACGTTCTTCTTGACGACGAACCACGGGCCGCCACTCAAACCGAGGCCTTTCCTTTGACCAATCGTGTGGAACCAGTATCCTTTGTGCTTGCCGACGACCTTGCCCGTTTCGATGTCGATAATCTTGCCCTCCTGCTCGCCCATGAAGCGGCGGATGAAGTCGTTGTAGTTTATCTTGCCGAGGAAGCAGATGCCTTGACTGTCCTTGCGCTTGGCACTCGGGAGCTTTGCATCAAGCGCAATCTGTCGTACTTCCTCTTTCATCAGATGACCGATAGGGAAGAGCGTGTGGCTGAGTTGTTCGTAGCTGAGTTGTGCGAGGAAGTCCGTCTGGTCCTTGACGGGATCCTTTGCTGTGCCGAGCCACATCTTGCCGTCTCGCACGACATTCGTAGCATAATGTCCCGTCGCAATGTAGTCGTAATGGCAGCCCACCTTCTGTTCGAAGGCACCGAACTTGATGAGGCGGTTGCACATCACATCGGGGTTGGGCGTCAATCCCAGCTTGATTCGCTCGATGGTATAACCCACGACCTGCTCCCAGTATTCCTTCTGAAGGTCTGTCACCTCCAGCTTCAGCCCGTACTTCCGAGCTGTTGCCTGCGACAGCTCGATGTCCTCCTCTGCCGTACACGACGAGTCTTCCCCGTCCATACCTATTTTAATATAGTGCAGGTCAGGCTTCAACCCCGCCTCGCAAAGCAGATGCACCACGACTGCGCTATCCACCCCGCCCGAAATAAGCACGGCAACAGAGCCTTTTATCTTGTCATATTCCATAGTTCATCTATCTATTACTTCATTACTTCAGCAACCTTCTGCCACTATTGTCTTCGAGGACTTCTATAAGCTTCACTTTACCCCGAGGCTCCTGTAGATGATGCTGATGGCATCGCTGAGGTCAATCTCGCCGTCGCTATTCATGTCGGCTGCGGCTTCGATGAAGTTGGCAGGAGAGACGTGCAGGGAGTAGTACGTCACCATGATAGCATCGCTGAGGTCAACCTCTCCATCGCCGTTCACGTCGCCCATTATCACTGCGGGATAGAAGGCCCATTGCTTGGAGAACTGTCCTCCGAGTGTGATGCCGTTGTCGTCATCTTCTACATCAATGGGTTCGGGATTGTCAGTCAAAGCGAAACCGCTGTCGGCTTTTTTGAGATACCTTTTTGCTCCGATGTTATAAAGGAAGTGTTTTCCCTCAGCCTCTATCATATGCCAGCAATGATTGGGGTTATTATCGTTGGTGTTGCTGATAGAGTTGACGGTAGCGAGGTCATCACTTGCGGAGTCATAGACGGTATAGGCAAATGTGTTGGCATCCATGAGCAAGTAGGTCTGCCTTGTGGAAAGCTGTTCCTGCTTCATTGCCACTTCGCGTATGTTGTCGAACCAGTACCAGATGTTTGCGTACTGATAATCGTCGAGTGTGCCGATGGGAATGTAGAGCATTGTTCGCTCGAAGGTAAACGAGGAGAAGGAATACCTATAGATGGTGGGCGGCGTAGTGGCTCTTATGAGCATGTTTCGAGGCTGGTTGACATCGAAAGCGCCGTTGTCAATGCGCTGTATTCCGCTTCCGAGGACGTAGCTCTTCAGGCCGTAGCACTCGCGGAAGGCAGAGCTGCCGATGGTAGTCACGTTGTCGGGGATGACGATGGAGGTCAAGCCTTCGCAGAAGCAGAAGGAATATCTGCCTATCGACCTTAACCCTTTAGGGAAGTTGATGGATGTCAGGCCGGTGCAATTGGTGAAGGCGTAGTTGCCGATTGCTGTTACATCGTCGGGGATGACGGTGTTCATGCAGCCAGAAATGAGGGTGTTCGTTGCTGTCTCGATGATGGCGTTGCAACTGTTGCGGGAGTCATAGACACCGTTTTCCTCATCAACCATAATGGTGGAGAGGTTGCCGCAAGTCCAAAAGGCTCCTTCGCTGATGCTCGTCACAGCTTTGGGGACGCTGATGGAGGTGAGTCCGCTGCAGCCGTAGAAGGCTTCCTTGCCGATGGTCTTCAGATTGTCGGGCAAGGTGACAGATGTCATCATGCTACACTGAAAGAAAGCCTGCTCACCGATATACTTCACGGTTTTGGGGATGGTGACAGATGCCAGCTCAGCGCAATTATAGAAGGCGTGGTCGGTGATGCCCGTCACGCAGTATGTCTTTTCGCCCCATGTTAGAGTCTCTGGGATGACGATGTTGCCGTAATAGTTTGAGGAATAGATAGAACCAGCCGTTGTCGTTTGCTTGCTCAGGTATGTCACCTCTGCTTCATCCCCTGAGAAATTGTAATAGATGCCATCTATCTTGGCATCATAGGCAAGAGCATATAAGCCGCTCAATGCTATTATTGCGAATACTAAAAACTTCTTCATAATTACATTCTTTAGTTGATACCTTTGTCACTTCAACAGGTTCCTGCCGCTGCTTGCTTCGAGGACTTGCATCTGCTGAATTGCTATTCGGTTGAGCTTTATGAGGCGTTCGCCTTGGGGGATGCCATCATTGATGAGGACGGCGTTGATGTTCTCCATGTTTGAGAGGCAGATGAGTTCATTTATTGTGGCGTAGTCGCGGATGTTGCCTTTCAAGTCAGGATTAGCCTCGCGCCATTGTTTGGCGGTCATACCGAACATGGCGACATTAAGCACATCTGCTTCCTCGGCATAGATGATGTTTGCCTGTTCCTTTGTGACCTCTTCTGGAATGAGATGGCTCTTGATGGCATCGGTGTGAATGCGGTAGTTTATCTTCGAGAGTTCACGCTTGGCCGTCCAGCCCAAGAGTTTCTGTTCGTCTGCCTTGAGGCGCTGGAACTCTTTGACAAGGTAAAGTCGGAACTCTACAGAAATCCACGAAGCAAACTCAAATGCGATATCTGTCTGAGCATATGTGCCACCGTTTCGGCCTGCCTGTGATATGATTCCTATTGCTTTGGTGGCTAAAATCCAGCGTGTAGGCGAAAGGGTGAAGGCATTCAGTCCTGCCTCTTTCCTAAACCCCTCGAATTCGATGGGATTAAAGCAGGGGTTATGAATCGTTTCCCATATACCAAGAAACTCAACTGTGTTGCGGTTTCGTATCCAGTTAGCGATTACGCCATTGGGGTCATTCGAGTTCTTCTGTTTCGCAATGTCCGTGATGCAGATGTAGTCCATTCCGTTCTGGGTCATCGTCTTGATGGTGACATCTCGGACTGTTATCTCACTTTTCTTTGCCATACCTTCTTATTTTCACGAAATATTTTTCTTATCTCCTCGAGTTCCTCCGAAGTGATGATGTTTTGCTTTTGCAAGCGCTCCAGCTTCTGGATTTCTTTGTCTGCGTAATGGTTTGACTCATTGTACTTGCGGAGCAGTTCTGCCTTCATTTCCTCGTACTTCGCGGCATCGATGAGGCCTTGGTCACGGAGCTTGACGAGGTTCTTTATCTCGTGGCTGAGGGAATGGTCCTCGGGCCCAAACAGTCCGCCTTCTCCGAAGATATAGGAGTTGAACTTGAACTTTAGGGCGAACACTATGATTGAAAACAGGGCGATACCCAGTATTACAGCAAGGTCTTTCATTTCTATTCAGCTTTATCAAATCTGTTATCAAGTAGGAATATGTTTAGTATAGGTTCTTCTTCAAACTAACCTCGTCTAATTGGTCATTTAGGTTAACCTAGTTTGCAAATTAGGCACGTACTTATCGCCGGAAGTCCACGTACTTGTCTTCATAAGTCCACGTACTTATCGCCGGAAGTACACGTACTTATTTTAACATTTCAAGCCTCCCTGACGCACAGCCACTTGGCGAAGGGACTTTTCAGGGCTTTTGGAACGTCCAGACTTGTTCGCCGTCGAAGGTTTTGATGTGCAGGGTGATGATGTCGACAGCGGGAACGGTCTCGAAGTCGTCGATGGGGATGCTGGCATAGACAGTCGTTGTGTAGGACAGCGGGTCGCCGTTCTGGCGATGGTGGAGGGTGATGTGTGTGGTGTTGCCACTCACTCCGTCGCATCGGTAGCCCCAGTATTGTCTGCCGCCCTGCGTGAGCGGCGAGAGGTGCATGTTGATGTAGCGACCCGACTGCCAGACGCTCGTGACCTTAATCGGGTCGGGTTCGTAAGCCAGTTCCGTCGAGTCGCGGAGCACATGGGCTTCCGTTGCATTATAGAGGTAAGCCGTCTGTCCGTCGGGGATATAGCCACAGACAGCGCGATACTTGACGTTCTTCTTATAGCCCTTCTGCGGATTACTGATGGTATAGGTGCGATTGTCGTCGGTCGTGAGCTGCGTCATTGTGCCTGCATTATCGGTTTGAATTATTGCGAACTCGGTCACGACGTTGGGATAGAAGCCGGATGCCTCGTCATCTTTCTTGCAGGATGAGACGAGACAAACTATTAAAAATATGAGATACTTGTATTTCATAGCCTTTTTAATTGTATTTCTTTTAACCACGAATTACACGAATTGTACGAATTGTTTTTCATAAACAACGGATTACACGGATTAACTCTTGTTCGGTCGGATTTGTAATCCGACCGGCTTGAGTATTGGGATTTGTAATCCTGCTATTCTTGTTATCGCATTGCAAATGCTTATACCCGATACTTGCGGATTGCAAATCCGCAAGAACAAGGCGTAGCCAATTCGTGCAATTCGTGGTGAAAGATAACTATTTGTGTACATCGTCATTGGCTTTTCTGTTTGTTGATGACGGGGTTGGCGTACATCGTGAGGATGCGTTCCCGCAGGAAAGCCTCGTCCTTGTCTGCTATCTGCACGAGGTCGATGCGACTCTGGAGGTAGCTTTCGAAGGTCTTCTTCTCCGCTTCGGTGTACTTGTCGGCGTAGGTTGAAGTGCCCTGAAGCAAATCGAGAGCCACATAGTTGCCCGGGTAGAGCTGGTAGCCGCTGTGTATCTGCTGGTCTATGCGGCGGGCAATCTCGCCGAAGACTTCTGTCTTGGGCAGGTCTGCCAGTTCGTCGAGCCAGGTGTTGATGCAGGGCAGGGCTTCGTAGTGGATGCGTCCTTTCTGCCCGAAGATGCCGGTCTTCATGTTGTCGAGGTCGTCCTGCTTGCTCTTCTTGAACGCAGGGTTGTCGCGCTTCATCTGGAACTCCTGCGCCTTGAGGTAGTCGCAGGGGTCGTATTCGTAGCTGATGCTGAGCGGAACGAGGTTGAGTTCCTTGAGTCGGTCTATGATAGAGCCTTCTCCGGCCATCGCGAACATCTTGAGAAGCGACTCCTGCGTCTGGTCGCTGCTGTCCTTGGCGCGCCCCTCGCGCTGTGCAATCCAGATGTTCTCGTGTTTCTCCTGAATGGCGTAGTGCATGTAGCGGCTCATCTTCTGACTGCTTTCGAGCAGTTCCCTCGGGCTGAGGCCTCTTTTGACCGTGAAGGCTTTGTTGAGCTTGACGAGCGTCTTTATCCACGGATAGATGAGGAGGTTGTCGCCGATGGCAATCTCACAGGTCGTGGGGAAACCGTGTTCGTACAGCATCAGGTCGAGGATGGCGCTGTCGAGCACGATGTCGCGATGGTTGCTGATGAAGGTGTAACGCTCCGGCCCAGGCGCGATACCGCTATAGGAGAAGCTACAGCCCGTGCTGTACTTGCGCAGGATGCGCTTCAAGACAGGCTTGATGAACCGCAGCTGGAACTGCAAGGGGCTGTTCACGCCAACAAATGCCAAGCGTATCAAACCATTGCGCATCCACGCGGGCATCCAAGGCACAAAGCCTCGCAGCATCCGCGAGAACTGCCTGTCGGCAAGCAGACTCTCGACTGCCTGCTTCACCTCGCCCTCTCCGAAGGGGCGTATCTCATCGAATTCATTGAACATTGAACATTGAACATTGAACGTTAAACATTGAGGGCGGTAGCAAATTCTTCATTCTTCATTCTTC
>JAFXZK010000018.1 GCA_017541265.1 Bacteroidaceae bacterium
CATCTATCCCGACCGCATCGAATCACTCAATATCACAGGCAAGGTCATCAAGAGCCATCATAACGTTGGAGGACTGCCCAAAGAAATGAATTTACAACTCTGCGAACCGCTGAAGTGGCTCTTCAAGGACGAAGTGCGCCGCGTAGGCCGGCAGCTCGGCATTCCCGAACACCTCATAGGCCGCCATCCCTTCCCCGGCCCTGGCTTGGCAGTCCGCATCCTCGGTGCCATTACGCCCGAAAAGGTGCGTGTCCTGCAGGAAGCCGACGACATCTACATCCAAGCCTTGCGCGACTGGGGACTTTACGACCAGGTTTGGCAGGCAGGCGCCATCTTGCTCTCCGAGGTCCGCAGCGTAGGCGTTATGGGCGACGAGCGTACCTACGAAAACCCTGTCGCACTGCGGGCAGTAACCAGCACTGACGCGATGACGGCCGACTGGGCGCACCTGCCCTACGACTTCCTCGCAAAAGTCTCGAACGACATCATCAACAAGGTCAAGGGCGTTAACCGCGTCTGCTACGACATCTCGTCGAAGCCACCATCGACAATCGAATGGGAATAGCGTGACCGTTCGTGACAGTTCGCGTGGCAGTTCGTTAAAAATACTAAAAGCATTTGGTAATCACGCGAAATTGTCGTACCTTTGCAGCCGGAAACGTAGAAAACGTCTCTTCCGCCAAAGGATAAAACGAGACCGAACACGAAATGGAAAGAACCCTGGTGCTGCTCAAACCGAGCACTGTGATGAGAGGCCTCATAGGCGAAGTCACAAGCCGATTCGAGAAAAAAGGGCTGCGCATCGTCGGCATGAAGATGCTCTGGCTCAACGACGAGATCCTCAACGAACACTACGCTCACCTCGTGGGCAAGCCCTTCTTCCCCGCACTCAAGGCTTCCATGATGCGCACACCGGTCGTGGCGATGTGCCTTGAAGGCACGGATGCCATTGAAGTGGTACGCTTCATCACTGGCTACACCAACGGACGCAAGGCAGAACCCGGAACCATCCGTGGCGACTACTGCATGAGCAACCAGCAGAACATCGTCCATGCCTCCGACTCGCCCACATCCGCAGCCATCGAACTCAAGCGTTTCTTCAAGCCGGAAGAACTCTTCGACATGGGCGACCTCAACATGGACCGTCTCTATTCAATAGACCTTTCCTGAAAAGTTAAAAGGTAAAAAAGTTAAAAAGTCTAAAAAGCCTACACAAGATACATGAAGTTTTTCACCACCCTTTTCCTGCTTTTTGCTCAATTATCGATTTTCAATTTCCAATCCTCAATTGCTACAGCACAAGACCGTCTGGCAAGCATTGCGCCCATCGACCGCAAGATGCGTGCCATTGACAGCATATCGCTGATGCGGCTCGGCGAACAGGAGGCCCTTGCCAACCTGGAGTTCCCCGCCGCAGCACTCTACCCCAATTGGAACAACGACTACACACGTTCATACGACGTGGCACTTCCCTCCGAATACAAGATTGACCTGCGCGACTTCCACATGCCGTGCGAAAGCCGCATGATTACCAGCCACTACGGATACCGCCGCTCCTTCCGCCGCCAGCACTACGGCACGGACATCAAGGTCTTTGTGGGCGATACCATTCGCGCCGCTTTCTCCGGCAAGGTGCGCGTCGTTGAAGACCAAGGCTACCGCAGAGGCTATGGCAAGTATGTGGTCATACGCCATCCCAACGGACTGGAAACTGTTTACGGTCACTTGAGCAGGCATCTTGTCAAGCCCGACCAGATTGTCAGGGCAGGCGAAGTGATTGGACTGGGTGGCAACACCGGACGCTCCACTGGCTCACACCTCCACTTCGAGACGCGCTTCCTCGGACAGTTCATCAACCCCGAGAAGCTCTTTGACTTCGAGGCACAGGACGTGAAGGGCGACTACTACCTCTTCTGCTCAAACGGTCGTGGTGCCCTATTGGCTTCTGCCGACAACGTCGAGGGCGGCGAAGAGGAGATGGACGAAGAGACAGCCCGCGCACTCATGGCTAAGGAAGCCGAGAGCGAGGCATTCCAGAAGAAGAAGATGCAAGAGATGCGGACAAAGCCCCGCACACATGTTCATAAGGTCAAGTCGGGCGAGACACTTTCTTCTATCGCACGCAAGTGCGGCACAACCATCGATAAGCTCTGCCGCATGAACAACATCAAGCGCACCACTATTCTGCGCCCCGGACAAATCCTACGATACAGCTGATTACAGTTCATAGTTCATAGTCCATAGTTCATAGTTAATTTTCACGGCATAGCTTTGTGCGTTTGCCCCAACTATGAACTATGGACTAACTTTATATAAACTATTGACTATGAACTATGAACTATGGACTCCACAAGCTCTTCTGTTGGCAGTGTGCCGTCGAGCCAGTGGATAGTGAAGCCGCGACGTTCCATGCCACGGAACCAAGTCATCTGCCGCTTGGCAAACTGATGGATGGCAATCTCAAGCTGTCGCACCATCTCATCATACGAAAGCTGACCCAGGCAATAAAGGGTCAGATACTTGTACTCTAATCCGTAATACATTAAATCCTCGGCAGGGACACGTTCCAAAAGGCGGCGCACCTCGCCCACCATGTCTTCTTGCTCCAGACGGCGGCGCAGCCTCTCGCTGATGCGCTGGCGGCGCAGTTCGCGACTGATGCTGACACCCACGATAATACTGTCTATGCAGGGGAACTCCCTTTCGAGCGTACCGTGCTCACGGTAGTAAGCCTGTATCTCGATGGCACGGATGGCCCGTTTCGGCGTATCGAGGTCCGTGACGTTGTGCAACGTCTTGTAGCCTTCGAGAATTATCTTCAACTCATCCAAAGACAAATCCTTCAGCCTTTCCCTTAATGCAGGGTTCTCCGGTACTGCCTCCATCTTGTAGCCCTTGAGGACTGACTCGATGTAGAGTCCTGTGCCGCCACAGAGAATAGGCTGCCGGTGGCGCGAAAGGATGTCGTCGTATGCTGCATGGAAGTCCTGCTGATAGCGAAAGAGGTTGTACTTCTCTCCCGCCTCGCAGATATCAATAAGGTGGAAGGGAATATGCTTCCCTTCCACCGTATAATCAGCCAAATCTTTACCTGTTCCGATGTCCATGCCCCGATACACCTGCCTGCTGTCTGCGCTGATAATTTCAGCATCGCCAAGACGGGCGGCGAGGTGTGCGGCAAGCGTTGTCTTGCCGGAGGCCGTTGGGCCAAGGATGGTAATGAGTGGCACCTTAAAGCTTACTCTTTTTCGTCATTACCCCAGAAATCCCAGCTCTCATCCTCCTTGGTGAGGACTTCGCCATTGGCATCGGCGCTGCCGCTCATCAAGCTGACAGCCATCATGTTCTGTACTTCTGCTTCGTTGACCTGCAGTGCAGGCATCATATATGTCTTCATAATTTTCGATTTGACGATTTACTATTTATTAACTATTTTGTCATTTACCCCGCTGTTCTGGCGGATTTGTAATCCGCCAGCATAGAGTATAAGCATTTGTAATGCGATAATACATGTCGGGATTGCAAATCCCTATACTCTCTACGGTCGGATTGCAAATCCGACCGAACGGGCAATAGGGTCTTTACTTCAGAATCTTCTTGCCGTTCACGATGTTGATGCCTTTCTGCATCTTCTGGATGCGCTGACCTGCGAGGTTGTAAATGCCGCCCTCTGATTCTTCATTCTTCATTCTTAATTCTTCATTTATGGAGGTTGCATCGTCTTCGTTGAAGAAGAATGCCTTGACGTTGGAATCAGGAACAGTCAGATAGCAACGGTTGGCACCGACGGTGGGCTGCTCCTGAGCAACATAGTAGAAGCCAATCTTGTCGTCGATGTTCTGCAGAACATAGCTGCCAAGGGGAGCAGGAGTGTCCTCATAGACACCGGTGAGCAAGCCGGCAGTGGGAGTGCCCTTGACATAGATACCGCTGGCAGGCATCTCGAATGCCTGAGGAATCTCAACAATAACAGGCGTATGAGCAGGAACAATACCGTCAGTGATGGGTTCGAGTGTCAGAACAGCCTTCTCCCCGACACCTGTAACAGTGCTTACCGTAACGAAGGATTGGTATTCGGCAGGTATAGCCACAGTGAAGGGAGCACAGAAAGTGCCGATGAGTGCGTCGCCAACCTTGAACGTTGTTTCTGCCTTGTCGCCAACCTCTACCTCAACGGGAGCGCCAGGGATATTGATGTCCAGATGAACATAGAAGTATTCGCCCTTGATGGTGCCGTTCAGCTCAACGGGGATGTCACCGAGTGTGGGACCAAGCCACATATCAACGCCTTCCTTATCGCCAGCAGTAATCTGGATGTTGCCATCATAGGAGAAGTTTCCCTGATTGTTTATCTGGAGATCAGGCACTGTGACGTTACCCACATTTGCAAGAGCGCCACCAAGGTCAAGGCTGAAGTTCTTAAGACTGAAGTCAATAGTGTTGTCATTGTTGAATGTCACCTCAATGGGAGCAGCAACAGGTGCATCATGTGCTACAGACACATACTTGTCATAGACAACAGGTTCATCAGGATAAATAAGTTCAATGTCGTCAATATACATATGGTCACCCGTCTGACCTTGGCCAGGATCAGCATTAGTGGAGATGTTGACGAGAATGTATATTTGACCATCAGGATTGTTGCCAGTCGCAACAAAAGGAATCGTTAGCTCTTTCCATTCACCATTGGTAGAAGGGAAATCATACTCCGCTTTAGCAATAACCAAGTTCCTGTTATTATCGCTATCGTAACTGTCAGAACTATATGTGATATAGTTGCCATTCCCATGAACAATTGCTTGGACATGTGCATTGGGATGCTGCGTATTTACAGCAGCAGGAACAAACTTTACCCAAATCTTCATAGCAGAAGGAACCTTAGAAAGTGTCTCACTCTTCTTGGGGTCAGAAGTTTTGCTATAGTTGTAGTTATTCTTGGCAGAAGCCGAAGTGGCACCTGCATTGATACAACCTGTTGTAAGATTACCCTGAGCAACAACACCCAAAACACTACGAGACCAGATGTCGGCGCAATAGAGACCGTTGCTGCCAGGACGATTATCTTCTACCATCTGAACCTGCTGTGCGCTGGACAAGCTTGCCAAACTACCTTCAGCTGTCTCGAAAGAGTTCCAGTTGTCGGGAGCATGATTGCTGGAGGTTACGCCACGCCAGTCCTCGAAGTCGCCATTGCCAATCTGAGTAATACCAGCTGTAGTGTTGTCGATAACAGTTACGACAAACGAAATGTCCTCGAAGTCTTGTGCTGAAGCAGTAATCCTTGCAGAGCCAGCACCTACAGGAGTAAGTTTGCCCTCTGCATCCACAGTTGCAACGGCTTCGTTGCTGGAAGCGTATGTAGGAGTTACTCCCTCCACACTCATACCGTCGTTTGCAGCAGGGTCATCATCTATGTTCATATAGACATGGTCCGTGGCACACATGAAAACACGGCCGGAAAATTTGGCATAATAAACTTTAGATGCGGGCGTGCTTTCCGTTGCCTTTATTGTGACTGGATACGTTGTATTCGTTGATAAAGCATTTCCTGTACAATTCTCATTATCAAACCAGCCGAGGAATTCTGCTTCTCCGCTGGCCTGTGCATAAAGATAATAGGTGTGCGTAGGCGCACTGCCCTGGTTGTCTGCACCGGATTCTGCAGAGGATTCTGCTGCATAATTCGGTGCATCCGCCTGGTTTTTGTAACTTACATAAACCTTACCCTCGCCTACAGCCTTGGCTGTAATCTTGGAATAATAATCTTTATTGCTGGCAAATGCCGACACACTAAACATGGTGAACATCACCATCATCAGGCTAAGTAGCCTCGTAAACTTAAATTTCATAATAACCTTAATGATTTTGTTTGTTGATTTGTTTGTTGACGTATTTTATTTTGTTTGTTTTCGTAAATGCTTCCATTGTCCTATGTAATTGACGGAAAGTGCCAACACGAATACGATATGAGCAGGATCGACCAATGGGTTCTCTCTGCTCGCCAACATGGCGATGCTCCAACCGAGACATATTACGCCGAAAGGCAGCAGCCACCATTTTCGCCAACACCACAAAAGGAGCGGAAGAAGGTTGAACGGTATGATGAGCCAGCTGAAGTTGGTGCAGGGGAGCGTCGAGAACACAATCAGATAGGTAAGCAACAGGCCGAAGACTGATTGCAAGGTCAACAGCAGAAGTGACAACGGACGCTGCATCCAGAAGCAACTTATGATGGCAAGCAACAGCAGGATGCAAGCCAGCATCACGGGCGTTAGCCAAAAGTCTTCTCCAACATCGACCGACTGACTGACCAATGTGTTTGCCTCTCCGAGGACGGGCTGCCCGCCCAACGTTGCCTTCTGCAAGACTTCTATCAGGTCGGGATAGACAACCACCTTGTCTGCAACGGCACAGGGCTGGTCGGCTTCTGTTCCTACAATGGTAAAGAGGAAGAAGCGGTTCCAGGGGAAAGCGTCAATCTGATTGCGAAGCAACGTGCGGCGTGTCTTCTTGACGAACTTCTCGTCCCACTCCCCGAAGGAAATCGTGTCGGGCTGCACCGCTGTACGAATGGCACGCAGGCAGGCAAGGGCACAGCCTCGCTTGAGGTAATCGTAAGGGAGATTCATCCCTTCCTCAACCTTGCCGTCAAGGTATTGCCAAAGCTGCTTACGCTTCTCCAGGGGGATGGTGAGGACATATTCAGTAATGCCCCTGCCTTCCTTTCCATAATCTGCCAGCACACGCTTCGTAGGCACAGCAGTCATGCCCATCTTCAGGTCACCTTTCAGGAATGTCAGCACCTTGTCCGTAACAGACTCTGACTCGTAGGTGTAAACCATATCAAGCCCATAGTGAGGGCATTGCATACGGATACTTGCATGACCTGCACAGGAATAGAGCACGTCGGAAGGTGTTATGGTCAGGATGCTGACCGTCACGAAGTCGTCGGCCTCGGTGATGGCAAGGGAGTCCTGTCGCGCCTGCTCAAGGCTGTCGGCCACAGCTCCTTGCCCCCTGCATACGACCGGCGACAGGAAAGCCAGCATATATATATATATATAATGTATAGCCGGAGATTCATGCCACTGCGCCCTAACGCCTTAATCTTTCAAGTATTAACCCTTTTTACCTTTATTGCCCCTGGTCTGCCATAATTATCAGAATGCCCTGTGCGTCGGCGATTTCTATACTGCCATTGCCATTAATGTCGGCTACTGCACTGTAGGGCGCACTGTCTGCCATAAGAATCAGGATGCGCTGAGCATCTGCGACATTTACCTTGCCGTCGCCGTTGACGTCGCCCTTAATAACAACAGGGAAGTCGTCGGTTCCGAGCTGGACATAGCAAATCTGACGAATGGTGTCCATCATGTCGATGTCGATGGTGACAAAAAGCTTGTCATCGTTCATTTTGCCCTGGAGCACAAGGGGTATATCGCCCAGCGCGGGGCCTGTCCAGAAATCAACGCCATCCATATCGCCGGGCTGAAGCTGGATGATGCCATTGAAAGCGAAATGACTCAAGCCATCTTCGCCTGTTGTCACTGGGATGTTCTCCACCCTGATGTTGCCGACAGGAATGGACTCTCCGCCATTGGAGAGGAAGAAGTTCTTCAGCTCGAAGGTGATGGTGCCGTCCGTGTTTTCGATCACGACGACATTGGCGTCCTGGGGCGCTGTGGAGTCCCCGTTGATAGTAAGGACAAGCGGCTCGGTATAAATTCTGCCATTCTTCGGCGGGAATAGGTCTGTGCCGACCTCGACGAAGAGCTGCTCACTGAGAGCATTAATGTTGATGTCGATGGTTGCGTAGAGTTTGGTGTCACTGCACTTGCCCTGTAGCGCATAGGGGATGCTGCTCAAGAGGAAGGCATAAGCCTGAAATTCAGCCGGCAGGCTGGTGGCAGGGATGGCGAAGGTGCTTTCCTTGCTGAAATGTGTCAGTTCGTCGTCGCCCACAGAGGCAGGAACATCGTTGAGCGCCACGTCGCCCACAGGGATTTCCTGGCCAACGGCATGGAGGACAAAGTCACGGAGGATGAAGTTGATGGTGCCGTTGCCGTTGTCGACGACAGTGACATTGGCGGTCTGAGGCTCCATAGCCGTACCGTTCTCGGTGACGACATACTGCTCGGTGTAGTTCTTTTCGCTCTGTGCCGTTGCGCAAAGGCTGGTGAGAGCGACCAAAAGTGTGAGTAGAGTTTTCTTCATTTTGACTATGATTAGGTGTTAAAAATATCTTCTTCTCTTAAAATCGCGTGCAAAGGTACGACTTTTTTGGCTTTCGGTAAAGACAAATAAGGTATAATCTGACCTAATTACCGACTTTTGGCTTAAATGGTCTGAAAAAGTCCCTGTTCTTATCTCCATAAGAACGTGGACTTATAGCCATAAGAACGTGGACTTGTCTCCATAAGAACGTGGACTTTTTCATGTCACGTCCCGTGCGATAAGAAAAAGGGCATGTCAGCGCGTTCTGACATGCCCTTTGTGAATGAGAAACCAAAGTTATTCACTCCTCTATCTTATTCCTGTGGGAGAGGTAGCCACCAGTGTGCCGGGTTGTTGAGCCAGCTGCGGAACGTCTCGTCCACCTCGCCTGTATGACGCTTTGCCACGCGCTTGGCGAGGTAGTCCGGTCCACGACGCTGTGCCACACGGCAAAGGTCGCTGAAGCGTGTGCCCTCGAAGGCAAGCTCAAGGGCGGCCTCGTCGATAATAAGATCCTCGACAGCATCCTGCACGTCCGACAGGTTTGCTTCGTCGTAGATAAAGTCCGCCAAGTCGTCGTCGCTGACACTGATGCCATTCTCCTTGAGTTTCTTGCCGATCATCGTGACATAGTTGTAGCTCGAGCGGTACTCCACGGGATCGTCGTAGCGGATGATGCCGCAACCGCGCTGATGCACGCCGATGGTGTACATTCTATCCAAAGAGACACTTGAGGGGAAGTTGTCTGTGACAACAGCCGGGTTGTAGAGTTTAGTCCTGTCCTTGGTCAGAATTATCTGATGGTCTAACAGACCACGCATATAAACCTTCTCCTTGAAATCAAGGTATGGCAGGTCGGCGGCAAGCTTCACCTCGCGAAGAGGGATATAGTAGCAAGCCTTGCCGCAGTCGTCGTTGGGCTTTTTACCTACAGCATCCTCGCTGGCAGGTCTATAGTAAACTTCACTCTTGTCGATGGTGCGGGGCGCTTCCATGGGTTCCAGAGGCTCGTCGGTACCCAAAGATGCCTGATATCTTACCTGATAGTCATCGTACTCCTGCTGGAAGTAATTTGTCAGCCAAGCCTCCAGCTCAGCATACGTCGACATCTTGTTATCGTCCTGCCAGCCTTCCGGCAACATGGTGTAAGAGCCATCGTCCGTCAGGTTATGATAATAGAACAACGAGTCCGTGATGGGATAGTCAAAGTAATTTCTCTTCAGCGGCTCTCCTGTCGAGGTATTGAAGTAGCCAAAGCCAAAATCCGTGATGGGTAAATACTTGCCATTAGCCAAGTATTTCCTGTTGGGGTCAATGGGATACCATTCGGGATTTTCACAAAGGCCGGTCTTGAGGATGGCAAAGGCATAGCCCGGGAAACCAGCGCGGTTCAGGGCCTCGGCATAGCGGAGCCATACGGTGCTCTTACGGTAGATGACCGGATAAGTTGTGGAGAATGTGTATGAGTTTAAGGAAGAACTACTTCTGGGATTCTGCTTAGTCACCATCTTGCCATAGAATTCGTTGTCGCCCACACTGAATGTAAACTGGCTACCTCCTCTAGCATATATCCAAGAACGACGGGCATCGCCCACTCCCGGCAACTCCTCGAGAGTCGTCGAGGTGTCCCACTTGAAGACTGTCCTGCCATTCTCGATAGCAGTCTCACCCACATAAATCTCATACTTCTGACTGTCGCAGAGTGCCTCATAGCCCTTGCTGGGAAGCAACTCACGCTCATAGTTGCGGGAGAGGCTGACACCGCTGATGGTGACGTAGTACTCCTCGTCATTGAGGCTGACAGTGCCTGAAGCAGTTTGAAGCGTGGCATCGAAACCAAACAGGCGGTTAATGTCGGTCAGCACCCTGCCATCGAGCTTACCCATGCTGCTGGGAATACATGTGATGGCTTCCCACTCCCTGCCGATGGCGCTTGTCTCATCATAAGGCACACCGGTATATTCATAAACAGGATAATCCAACCTGTCGTCCAGTACTCCCGTGCTGATGTAATCGTTAACAGACAGAGGTCCGCAGTTCCTTGTGTTGATGTAGTTGTAGTAATGGAGGGCTGCATCGGCATACTTGCCGCTCAACAGGTAGAGGTCGCCCAAGACGATGGACACAGGGAACATGCACCTGCTGCTGTGGCAGACACCCCTGTAATAGTTGTACTGCGGCAAGCCATACTCCTTCTCGACCTGCTCCATCCTCTCTAACGTGGGTCCGAGCTCACGGGCAAGGTTGTCGGCATTGACCTTCGGATAGTTCTGGCTCGAAAGGAAGGTGGTGATGGCGTCGGTAGTGAGCATCGGCTGCGTGTAGAAGGGAACACGGTCGGGACCGTATGCGTAAAGCAGCTGCATGTAAACCCACGCACGGATGGCCTGCACCTGGGCATACTCCTTAATCATGTAGGGCTGGTTCGTGCCCGTCCTGCGCGTTGTGTCGCAATAGGCAATATAAGCGTTACAGCTGTTGATGATGTGATAGTAGTCGCTTATCCTCATATAAACGCAGGAACCATCCTTCCACCACTTCTCGGGATCGGATGTGACACCGAATTCGCAGATGGCAGCAATGGAGTCGCTGACATAGCCGGACGGGTCAACCAGGTCGCCACGGCACTCGTTCAGAATAACATACCGCTCTGCAATGTTCTGCAGAGACTTGATAATACCCCAATAGGAATAAAGGGTATCCTGTGCCACGGTGTATGCGTGACGGTCGCTGTTGGGAGAGAGCATGTCCTGGCAGGAAGTGGAGAACATGCCCAACACCATGCCCAGCAACATCATGCATATAATTGATTTCCTTTTCATCTTATTCAATTTTGAAATTTGACTTTTGGATTTTGAATTGCATTAGAGGTTAATCGAAACACCGAAGTTGACGCTGCGCCCGTTGGTGAGAAGACCTGTGTCAATACCCTGATAGAGGGTGCTGTTGCGACAGCTCATTTCAGGATCAGTGCCCAGATACTTGGTGACGGTGAAGAGGTTGTTCGCCTCGCCCCATACCTTCAGACCGAGCAGCCAGCTGTTGCTGTAGGGAATCTTATAAGTCAGACGCACATTCTTGAGTTTGAGGTAGCTACCGTCTTCAATCCAGCGGTCGCTCATACGCTCGTTGTTGCGCCAGTCTTCACTGTTGGTGTAGCAAGCCTTGGGCATGTCAGTGTTCTGACCTTCGTATGTCCAACGACGCAGAGCGGCAGTGGTCTGGTTGTAAGTCGTGTTCAAACCTTCGAGCCTGCTGCGCTGGTAGTTGTAGACATCGTTGCCGAGACTGTACTTGAAGTTGACGTCGAGACGCAGGTTCTTCCAAGTCAGGCTGCTATAGATGTTACCGTAAAGGTCAGGGTTGGGATTGCCGATGACCACCTTGTCAGCATCGTCGATGACGCCGTCGCCGTTCTGGTCCACGAAGCGAACGTCGCCAGCCTTGAAGTCGTAGTACTTCTTGGTCTCATCCTTGAGACCGGTGGGATACTTGAGATAACCCTGGGCACCAGCCACGCTGGCTTCCGCATCGCTGGACAAAATGCCATTGGTCTGCCAGCCATAGAAGCTGCCCACGGGAACACCCACAGCCGTAAGGACATTGGCTTCGCCATAAACGCTGGAGGTGTAACCGTTAATGTACTGTACATTGTTGCCAAAGGCATCTGTCAGCTTGATAGTGTTACTCTCGCCGGAAGGAAGCGCCGTAATCCTGTTGTTATAATGACCGATGGTGGCACCCAGCTCCCACTTCCAATTCTTCTTGTTGATGAGTACTGCATTGGCATTGAACTCGAAGCCACGGTTGACGAGTGCACCTTCATTGGTCCAGTACTTGCGCATACCCGACATGTAGTGAAGCTCCCTGAGGGTAAGGAGGTCGGTTGTCTTGTTCCAGAAGAGGTCAAAGCCGGCAGAAAGACGGTTGTTGATGAAGACACCCTGCATGGCCAAGTTCCACTTCGTAGTGGTTTCCCACTGGATGCTGCTGTTCTCAATGTTGTTCATGTAAAGACCTACCGTGTTGTAGGTGACCTTCTGGCTCTCCCAGTACGTACGGGCGGCATAGTAGTCGAGATCGTCGTTACCGCTCTGGTCGAAGCCTGCCGTCAGCTTGAGATAGTTGATGCCGCCTTTGGTGTAGGGGAACCACTTCTCGTTAGTCATCACCCAACCCAGCTGTATAGATGGGAAGAGACCCCAGCTGACTCCAAACAGCTTGAGACCAGCATTGGTGTTCTTACCGAAGCGGCTGCTTGACTGCATACTCGCTGTGGCATCCACAAAGTATCGATTGGCGTAATTGTAGTTTGCATCGAGGTAAAGCGTCATATCAACCCAGTTGTCATTTGTACCGTCATAGTTGAGGTACTTCATGTACTTGTTGATGATGGGCAGCTTGTCGTTCTCGTTGTTGTAGCCACGCATGTAGTTGTAACTGTAAGAGTAGTTGTTATAGCGCCAGCCGCCAAAGACGTTGACAGAATGGGCACCGTAGATGTTGCGCCAATCAAGACGCAAGTCGTTCTGCACCGTGGTTTCCTTAGAGAAGAGAGTCTTCTGCACCGCGTTGATGTAACCCAAGTCCTTGAGTTCATAGTTGGTCGTACCGTTGACAGGCAGGAAGTACTTCTCACTATTACGCGTCATCAGGAAATTGAAGCGGTCGCTGATGCTGAATGTTCTCGTCACCTGATACTTGGGACTGAAATTCAAGTCAATCTGCGTACATTGTGCGTAATTCTTGTTCTCACCGGGAGAGTTTTTCAGAATCCAATAGGGATTGCGGAGCGCCTCGTTGTTGTTCCTGTCACCGATTGCCAGGGGGAACTGGAACGGATTGACCACCCAGTTGCCACCTGTGCTGGCATACTTGCCTGCAAATTCCGGCGAGAGTTCCAGACGGTCGCCAGCCCAAAAGGCGGTGGAATTCTCATTGTAATAATAAGCATAAGGGCTGATGAAAGGAGCCTGAATGAGACCAAGAACATTGGTAGAACCGATATTCTGCATACTATAGTCTTCGCTCCAGCCATTGTCCAGAATGTTATAGCTCACCTGATTGTAGGCGATGTCCAGTCCGGTGCGCACCTTGTCAAAAATCTGGATGTCGGTGTTGAAGCGAAGATTCAGGCGATCGAAATCCGTACCCCTGCCCACAGACTTGCCCTTGGTGTAGCCCAAAGAAAGTGCATACATGCCAACATCATCACCGCCCTCGACATTAATTTTGTAGTTCTGCGTCATGGCACTCCGATACATGTCCGGCTGCCAGTCAGTATTGTTGCTGAACACTTTGCGGTAAAAGTTCGAAGGGCTCTTGTCCAAGAAAGCAAACGTGCTGAGACTACTTGCCGACATGTTCTTGACTGTGCTGACCAAGTCACTCAGATATGAGCTGTACTGGTCGCCGCTGAGGACGCTGATCCTCTTGGGCGCAAACTCCACTCCACCATAGATGCGCACACCAATCTTCGTAGCCATGCTCTTGCCTCGCTTGGTGTTGATGACTATCACGCCATTGCCGCCTTTGGCACCATAAAGGGCAGTACCGTTCTTGATAACCTGCACACTCTCAATGTTCTCGGGGTCAATGCCAGCCAGAATGTTGTTGTAGAAGCCCTCGTGCATGGTCTCACGCTCATATTGGGGATCAATCATATTGCCGTCCAAAATGATAAGAGGCTGTGCGTTGGCATTGATGGAGTTCACACCGCGTATGGTCATGTAAGAGCCAATGCCGGGAACACCGTTGCGCAACACGGTACGCACGTCGCCAGACAACAGACGCTCAATATCCTGGTCAACAGAGAGGCCACTACTCTCATTAACGTACGCAGTCTTCTGCGAGATAATGGATGTGCCATCGGTAAAACTGCTGTTGAAAGCGGTGGAAATCAAATTAGCATCTGCCTTCCCATCCTTAACAGCAACCTGCAGGGGATTGTACCCTTCGGCATAGACATAAACCACATCTGAGAACACGGGGATGGACAACTTGTAACTACCGTCCTCCTCTGAAAGGGTAGAGTACTTGTCAAGGCCCAATGCCTGAATGCGAACACCACCCATGGGGTCGCCTGTTGCATCGTCGGTCACAATGCCCGTAACCTCCTTCATCTCGTATGTCTTTTCCTTCTTAGGCTTGGCAGTCTTCTTGGCTGCAACCTCCTCTTCCTCTTCAATCTCATCCTGCGCATAGACATTCGTCACGCAAAGACAGAAAAGAGCCGTGAAGCATAGACTTATACCCAAAGTCCTATGCAAGAATGTATTGTTGAATATCTTTTTCATAATTCCGCTAAAGTATTACAATGGGACAAGCTAATTTTTTCTCTTAAGGATAACCTTGTCAATCACAATATCATATGTGAAACCGTTCTTATAATCGTTCTTGCCGGTCTGACCTTCAAAAATAAGCGTCGGGTAAGTGTAGCGCATATTTTTATAGGAATAGGGGAACTCGAAATCCGAAGCTATCGTTATCGTGTCAACCTTCAAACCGTTAGAAGTGTTGGTCACCCATGACGAGGTCTTATCCTTTGCCGCATTATTGTTGTACGAAATCTGAGTCCTGAACTTGTACTGGTTCTTAGAGGCCTGCTCCTCTATATAAGCAGTATTAAGTTTTGAGGTACGCTTGACTGTGATGTTTGTTAGATCCTCCGGGTCATTGTAAGTCGTATCCATCTTGTAAAACTTGTACAGGTCATCGGAATTGGTGAGATCCATGTACCAGCGAGGAACTACGACAAGCTGTATATCATACTTGCCACTCATGACCTGAGCATTAGGAACGTATGCGCTGGCGTTGTTGCCATAAAGCTTGATTTCCACCTTTGGCACAGAAGTCGCGCTTGGAGAATCCAAATGATAGAAGCTATTGTTGCCGACCTTGCCATAAACATTCGTGAAATCTTTGTAAGTATCATTGGAGAACGAGTATTTCTTGGCACCAGAACCCACCTTGTACTTATTACCTTGATCTTTATTGTAAAAAATATCGTTACTCTCTATCTCAACTTCAACATCAGGTGCATAGAACTCCGGGGGGAAGTTCCACGAAGTAACTTCATAGGCAACACCATTACTCATTTCTATAGGCTCTACATTGAAGAGGTCGGACGGCTTCCAACCGCCAACAACAGCACGAAGCGTGTCACCAAAGGTGTTAAGCAAGTACTCGGCACCCTCGCCCCTCTCCTGAACAAATGACTTGAGCGTCCATGCATCATTGCTGCCTGCCTTCTTCGGCTGTTTGTGAAGGTTGAAGACAAGGGGAGCCACGAGATCCATCTCAATGCTCAACTTCTGCAAAGAATCAGGATCCAAGCCCTTGATGGAAACACTGGCACCATCGTCACCAAGTCTCTTGTCGTCATAGACGGTTGCATAGACATAGGCATTCTTCAGCTTATCATATGCAGCGCTCCAGGCTGCGTCAGTAGGCATCAGGACAATGAAGACAGAATCTTCGTTGTTGATAGGTGCTCCGAACCCTTTCTCCACCATCTGCCACTTATCTGCCCCTTCGGCAGGCAGATACCTGGTATATGAGAACAAACGATTGGAGGTGAGATAGACACTGTCGACATAAGTCGGGTTACCATTTTCATCCGGCAGTCCTTCAATACTTCTGGCCGCGGAGAAATAAGTCGTATCCTTGCCTACAACATACTTGCCAAAGTCCGTCTGAGGTTCGTTGAACTTGAGATACTCGTAGGAATTATAATGGAACGGAGCGATACCCTGGAGAATATGCATTACACCATTGGCAGCTGCTATGTTATAAGCCACTCCACTCGCTCCTGCCGCAAGAGGTATATCCTGCAGAGTGTGGGCTGTCATATCGAAGACCAGATTCTTGCCGTTAATCATCTTAACAGTGTCAACGCCTGGCCCGGAGATGTTGTGACGCCACAAGGCAATATGGTTGCCCAAGAACTGCTGCTGGACATTATAACCGTCCGTAACAGAGCCACTCGTCAACATTTGCATCCACCGCTCATACTCCTCCTGTGGGAACATGCTATTGTCGGGAACCCAGATGGTATTCATCTGCCCACTGTTGAGGATGTCCTCATAACTGTAGTCAGGTACTACATGCGTGTTGTCCTTATAGTACTTCGCATGTTGTACGATATCTGCAAAGCGGCTGTAATTGGGATTACTCTTTATCCGCTCCCACAACGTAAGCGTTGTTTCCGGGGAAGCACCACTGAAATTGTAATGGTCGTCCCATGTGTCGGTACAGCCTGGCACAGCTATCAGGACTGTACCCAAGGCAAATGCACCGATGTATCTGTTTATTCTGTTATTAGCCATATTATGTATGTCTTTTATAACTGACCTAAATTATGTTTCTCTTACTGCTCGTACTTAGACTTGTTCCAAACAGGATTCTGTTCTATGGCACCGTTGCTTGCCTTTACTTCCATATAGTAAATGGGACAATACAGACCGTAACGATTCTTGAACCTGTTTATCAGGGTGGTGGCAAATGCCGAGTTCGAACCGACGCCAAGGAACTGGTCAACCATTGCACTCATACCATACGTTCCATTGGTAACACCTTTTTCACGCGGGTCTTCCGGATCATTAGTGCTATATGAGCAACGCTCTGCCAAACGAACCAGGTCAAACCATCGCTTGCCTTCACCGATAAGTTCAATCTGACGTTCATTCATAACACATACCATAGTTTTTTTGAAGCTGTATCCATTCTTTGCCCTCTTTTCGGCACCATAAGAATTGCCAATAGTACCTTCTGTCCTGGCATCTTCGTTGGGCAGCTTACCGGTAGTTTGATAGTTACAATATGAACGGCGATGGATGGCATCGCAGATTGCTTTTGCCTCCTTCTCATTTGCTGTGCCACCCAGACATGCAAGTGCTTCTGCCTTCATGAGCATCACATCGGTCATGCGATAAACAATCCAGTTATTGTACTCACTACCCGCATACCTGAGGACTTTGATTTCTCGCTGCTTTGACGAATCTTCCATCTTCAGGAAATTATTGCTTGAAAACTTGACATGCCATTTCATGCAGTGATAACTGCCTCCACCTAACTGAGCCGAAGAAGAAGAAGAGATATCGTCACTTTCACTTGTGGTCAGTTTGTCCTGACAACATACCCAAAGACGAGAGTCCCACTTGCCACCACTATCTCCGTCTCCAGTGATGCCACCACTGTAAAGAGCATCCATTGCATCCTTATTAACCTTTAGATGCGTGCTGTTGCTAAATCCATAGAGGCTGTTGACAATTGTGTTCTTCAAATTATCAGTCAAATCGTACTGCAATTCGAAGATGCTCTCACGACTGTTCTTGGTGTAGAAAATTGACCTATGAGCCTCTAACTTCGGACTTATTGAACCGGCAGTTTCAAAAGAGGTGTTCTTAATCATGTCACAGTTATCAAGCCCATAATTGAACGTCTCCAGACTGGAGGTGCTGATTCCGGATCCTGTTCTCTCCTCCTGGTTTTGGTCGGCGAGAGACTTAAGACTTAAATCAGCATACTCAATAACCTTGTTATAGTCGTCGCTCACATTACGGGTAACGTCCACACCATTGACCGTTTCCGTCCATGATTTTCCATGACGCCCCTCTAACAGAGAGCCACGCCACAAATACATATCGGCAAGCATGGCATAGATGGCGCAGTTGGTAATCAGACCTTTGGTGTCATACTTGTTGGTGAAACGGTTGCGTGCCTTTCCCTTCACACGCTCACAATCATTAATAATAGAATCAAGTACTGCAAGCTGGTTTACGAGAGGGAATGCCTCTACCTCCGAGTCCTTGTTGACCACCTTTTTGGTGAAAGGCACATCCTTGAAAGCACGAATCAGATAGAAGTAATTCAAGGCACGAAGAGCTGTTATCTCGGCTTGCATCTGAATCCACTCGCCGGTAGTGAACTGTTTGTCCCTTGCAAGGACTGCCTCACCGTGCTGTAACACCTTGTTGCAGAAATTGATTGTCGTATAGACACCTGCCCAGTCAAATTCAGACATGCTGGAATCAGGCATACCAGTTAAAATGTCAAGATACCTGTTGTGAGTTTGAATAAGATCATCGTTACCTTGCACGGCGGCGTTTTCTTCAAAAGCATCAGCACGAAGATCACCCCATACAGCAAGTTTGGATAAGGTTGACGCCATCTGACGATATGCACCATAACGCACGCCTTCCAGGTCATTCTTGTCTTCCCAGAAATTCTCTTCTACGACACGGTCCTGAGGATAAATGGTCAGCCATTCCGTACAGGAAGAAACGCAGAAACCAAGAAGTCCCGTGAGGCAGACTGTAATATATGTATTCTTAAAACTTTTCATTGTCGTCACAATTTTAGAAGCCAAGGGTTAAACTGCATGTGAATGATCTCGAACGGGGCGTACGGTTATTATCAGTTGATACGGCGAACCCCTGAGGAGAAACGTCGGGATCGACACCTGTGTACTTGCTCCAAACCCAGAGGTTGTTCAAAGAAGCAAACAATTTCAGCTGGTTGATACCTAATTTCTTGAGTTTCTTGGCATCGAAGTCATAACTCAACTGGATATACTGCAAACGCAGATAGTCGCCATTCTCAACATAGCGGTCGCTGGGCAGAGAGTTGTAGCTGTTATAGCCTTGAACATTGCTTAATGCACGAGGCACAACTGTTTCGTCACCATTCTTACGCCAGCGCCATGTGGTAGCGAAGCTTTGGTTCGTGTTGTTCAACATGCTCTCCAAATTCATGCGTGCGGCATTGACAATCTGGTTGCCGATTCGGAAATTGAAACCTGCATTCAAAGACAGTCTGCCGAAGTAGAGCTGAAGACCGAAACCACCGTTGCACTTGGGGTTGGAGTTGCCGAGGTAGACCATGTCATAGCGGTCAATCTGGCCATCGTGGTTGATATCCTCGTAGATGGCATCACCGCCCTGGAATTGGTAGCGATAGCTTTCATTGTAACAATAATACATGGGCAGGGGAATACCCTTTGCATCAGTCAGCATGTTTCCATCGGCATCGAAAGCGATGGGGCAGGTGTGCACCTGACCACGGCGTTCAGCGGCAGCAGCAGTGTTGATGGGTTCGTTGTAATTAGGAGTTCCATCCGCATAGCCTGCATAGCCCGTGCCTGTACCCCATTCGAGTTTGTGGTCTTGGGCATATTGCCAGGTCATGCCGTTTTGGTCAACCTCCGCATAGCCGTAGCTGGCTATTGACGCGTTAGTGATACCATTGTGCTCGTAGTCGTACTTATATACACCCAAATAATGGAGACCATAGATAGAACCGAGGGCATTGCCTATCTGGACACGCTTGTTGTACTCCAAGTTCTTGGGCTGATATGTCTCGGCACCGTTCAGGCTCTCCAGAATGAGAGGGTTCATCTCTTCTACCTCGTTGAAGTTCTGTGCGACGTTGCCACGCAACTTCATCGAGAACTTGCCAATCTTACAAATTTTAGAGGTAGAGAAGTTTAGCTCCCAGCCTTTGTTGCGGAGGACACCTGCATTCACCTTTGCCAGATTAGAGAAACCGTTGGCACTGGGGATACGCTGGTTGTCCATTAAAAGGTCTGTGGTCCGGTGATCGTAGACTTCACCTTCAAATGTAATCAAGTCCTTAAAGAAGCCGACGTTAAAGCCGACGTTTACCTTACGAGTCTTCTCCCAACGCAGTTCGCCCAGCGAGAGGTTTTCCGGAACAATGACCTGATGGCCGTTGTAGTAGCCGTTGGTCTTGTATTTGTTGTACTGGTTGTTGCCTGCGCCACCGAGACCGGTGATACCCCAAGAGCCACGGACTGCGAGCATGCTCAACCAATCCTTGCTCCAATCCTTCTGCATAAACTTCTCGTCAATAATGTTCCAACGAGCGCCGATAGACGGGAAGAAGCCGTACTTGTGGTTACGTCCGAAGCTTGTACTGCCATCCCAACGAACCGAACCATCAATAGAATACTTACTCTTGTAGGAGTAGTGAACCTGTCCGTAAATACTCTGGCTTCTCCATTCATAATTCGTTGATTCTGCCGAACGGAGGAGGGCAACAACAGTGGGGTCGGTGATGCCATTGGGCACGTTCCATAGACCAAGCACCTGGGAACTGCTGTTTCCTATTGCCATTTCAAAACGCGCCAAAGCACTCAGACTATGGTCTCGGTTCTTGAACGCAGAATAATAACGCAAGTCATGACGGGTGGTGAACTCAAGCGATTTACTCTCGTCGTTGCTAACATAGTTACGCTCATTGGCGGTAAGCTTGGCAGCGTTGTCACCACCCCAAACCCATTCCATGGTTCGGAGTTCGCTTGGGCAATACATGTCATTACTGGTATTGTAGATGTTGAGCTGTACGTCGCCCATGTAGTTCAGGCGATGGTGGTCGTCATCCTTACCGAGCAGTTTGTACTCTACGCTGAACTGGGGAGTCAGGTTGTACTGTTTCTGCTTCCACCACGCATTCATGGCACGTGCCACGGGGTTTCCGTTTATGAACATGTCCTTGAGGTCATAGGATGTCATTCTGCCATCATTTTCCTTTTTGAAGGTCTCATCTGTGTAGTAAGTGGCAGCCAGAGGCAACATGTTGAAATAGTTGCCTGTCAGATTTCCCTGGGCATCATACTCGTAGACGCTCATGTTAGGCATGGCATTGTATGCACGAGCCAGGATGTCGTTACCATAGTTCTTATTGTTGGTAGTAAAGGCCAGGTTGATGTTGCTCTGGAACTTGATGCGATCGCTGACCCAGTAATCCAATGCTGTAGAACTGGTAAAGCGGTCAAGTTTCTGTCCGATGATGGAACCTGTACTCTTGTCGTAGTTGGCACTGATACGGAAAGTGGCATTCTCACCACCGCCGGAGAGAGCAATGGTGAACTTGTGCTCCTGACCGAACTGCTGAACCTTCTTCACCCAATCGGTGTTGTGGCTGAAGTGACTATATATATAAGGTAATTCCTGATTATAGTCCAATTCTGGCAGTGAAGTGTTCTTGTGGTATGGATTGTAGTATGCTTCCTTGAGCATCATGGTGTATCCATCACCATTGAGCATTTCATAGCCTTCGGGTTGCCATGTGCCACTAAATTTGTAGGTGAAGTTCACACGAGTCTTGCCTCGGTGACCACGGCGTGTCTTAATCTCGATGACACCGTTGGAGCCATTTGCACCCCACTTGGCGGTACTTGCGGCATCCTTTAGGACAGTAATGCTCTCAATGTCCTCAGGATTGACCTGCAGCAAAGTGGAGAACTGCTCTTCATTGTCCATGGTAGAAAAGTCGTATCTGTCCTTTTCGTCCTCAGGGATTTGGAAGATGTGGTCATTCAAGACAATTAGAGGCTGTGCGTTGCCATTGATGGTAGTGGTACCACGCAGACGCATGGTTGTGCCAGAGCCGAGGTTTCCGGAATTGGGCACGATGTCGAGACCTGCAATTTGGCCCTGCAGAGCTTGGTCCACAGACTCGAAGGCAAGTCCTTCTATGTCGTCCATCTTGAAGTTCTGGACAGCACCTGCATACTCACGGGCAGGGATTTCAAGACCTGTCGTCGGGGCGTTCTTCTTGCCGATTACAGTGACCTCGGTAATAGTTTTGGTGTTGTCTTGCAGGGTCACCTTAAATACGCTCTTGCCACTGCCTATCTTCTGGCTGAACTTTTTGTAGCCGATATAGGAAATTTCCAGCGTATTGTTAGGATCTTTGATATTCATGGTGAAGTTACCATTCATATCAGTGATTGCCTGACTGACAATACGATTGTTCTTATCTTTCTCCACGACGTTGGCACCGATGATAACGTCAATGTCATCAGAAACGGTACCAGAGATACGCCGTTGCTGTGCGCTTGCGGGCAGCGCCATGAGTGCGACCACCCAAAGCAGTAAAAGCTTTGTTATTTTGTTCATAGTAGGATGATTTTATCGGATAGCGTATCTCTTTAAATACCTCTCGGCAGACATGACGTCTTTCCATGTGCTGTCATGACGTCCGTCGGCATCCAAAGCAGTATGGTTCAGGTAACCAGGGATGGAGTGTATGACGGCAGCACTGGAAGACTGGATGACAATGGTTTTCATGGCGGCATTGACAGGTGTGCTGCTGCAGGAGACATCACGCGCCAGGACGTTTTTCTCACCGACAGTCACAAAGGGCTGAATGGCACCGGTCATGCTGTTGCCGTTTGCCTTCCATGTCACATCGTCACAGACGCGAAGGTCTGTTCCATCGCCGTTTGAAACGCGGTCAACATGTATCTTACAGAAGAGTTCGAGTTCCTTGTCGTAGCTGGATGTCACCATTTCGTTGGGTGCAAGCGTTGTCTTATCGGCAAACACCGAATTGTCGGCAAAGTGATAGCGCACAAAGTTTGTCAGATAGGTGATTTTGGCTGCGATGCGCGTGCTGTCCGCTTTAGTTGCAAGCGAGTCAGTGTATTCAATCTCGCCATCGGGAGTAAGTATCGGTTCGCCAGTCCCGCCCCAGTCAATCATTGGCTTGCAGTGGCTGCGGAAGTCCTCGCGAATCTCTTCCCATGTGGGCAAGCCGGCTGCGATAGCTTCCCGAATCGCCTCGTTGGTGGGAACGAAGACTGTGTAACGATAGTTGTTGAAGAACTGCACGTTGTAGTCAAGTCCGTTGTCGCCAATGAAGATATTGAATTTCTTGAGTGCTGACTTAAGCTTTTCGCCTTTCAGAGAACCGTCCACGAGTCCGCAACCGATAATTTCCGTATCATAGCCATCGGCTGTGCAGAGGTCGTAGAACTCGCTGTAGGGCGTTTCGCCTCCGGAGCCTTCCATGTTCTTTTGGTCGGCATCGTTCGTGAAGATGCTGTAAACGCTACGGTATGTGGGAACCAACGGAGCATCAAGGACAAATGTATATCCGTTGTCCGTCTCATTGGTTTCTGTAACAAGGCAGGTATTGACACCCTTTGTGTCATTTTCGATGCCCTGACGTTCGTTTTCCAACTGGAAGCCACCCTTCACTGCAATGACTTTGTCTGTTTCATCGCGAACGACTTTCACGGCATTACCGTTCTTGGAGAGGTAGTATTCCGGAAGTGGGCTATTGGGATCGACGCCATAGTATTCCTGGGTAGGCAGTTTGTCGTTTCCATTTCCCGTATGTGCCATGGGGTTTGTGCCATCGTGCACGATGGTATGGCTCTCCAGAATATCCTTCAGACGGTTGACCACCTCATCATTTGTGTAAAGACTCGTTCCAGGAATCAGAGCACCGATGGTTCCAAGGGGACCTTTGTCTTTGTTGTAGGGACAATAATAGTTGTAGAATCTCAGCTTAATGGGCATTTGGCCGGATGTGTAGTAGAATTCTATGACACGCGGTGTACGGCTCTTCATGCTGGCGGGGTCGTAGTAGTACTTAAGAGCCTCGTCGCTGGGCAACAGGAATGTGAAGCGACTCTGCATGGCCTTAAGGTAGGCGTAATAGTTCAACTTCATGTAGTCGTCATAAATGGCGGACTTGATGATTTTATTTACATTACTGATAAACGCGGGCGAGGTAACAGAGCGATAGTCTGCCGGCACACAGGTCGTGTTCATCACATAAATGACACCATTGCTGGCAAGCAGGCAAGTGTCAAGGTCTTGTTCAATGGCCACATCGACATTATCGAACAACGGTTCCATTGCATCATCGGTAAGCTTGTTCCATTTACTGGGCACAGAGCCGGTGAACGTACGCTGCATGAAGTTGTTGATAAGCTTGTCAAGTGTGCCGACGGGGATGGCATCGATTTGTTTGAAGAGTTCTTCGTTGTCGCCCTTTGTAGGCGGAACCCAGTCCACAATCTCACCCTTGTCCACGCCCATGCCTTCCTTGGCATAGTAAACGGCAAGAAGTCGTTTTCCGGTGCCTTCTGTGAAGTAGTACCACATCTGGTCGTCGCTGGGAACGAAGATGGCCGCCATATCCTTACGAACATCCACTTCATCATAGTAGCCGTTCCATCCCGGGTCGAACTTAAGGGCAGGAATACGGTCGGGAGCCGTGTTGGTCTTATAAGGATTATATAATACAAAGGTTGCATCGGGTCCCGGCTCGTACTTTGTGGCTTCACCATTGCCATCCCTCTTTACATATCCGGCTTTCACGTCGAAGTTGTTGTTAGAGAAATACCTCTTGGTAAAAATAGAGTCTGTGAACTCGGGGTGAAGGTCTTGGTAGGCTTTGGTGATGCGGCTGCAGTAGAAGGGTGCGCTGAAGCGGTCGAGAATGTGGCTGAAGATATTTGTCTTGCCATTGGTACGAATGACCTCTGCCATGTTTGTGAGAGGGCAGAGAGGCATCTCTGTAACATTGACATATCCGTTCTCGCAGACACCGTCCTTCTCTTTCAGGATAGCCTTATAGATGTGTACGTCACTTGGATTACGGGTACGTCCCATGAATTTCTCGAAGTCGCTATCGGTAATGGTGTTCCGGGACATGTGCTCGGAAGTGAAGTGGAGCATCATGGGAAGGGTGGAGTCGATGGCAAGATAGATGCCCTTGCCGCCACGCTCTTCACGGAAACGTTCCCAGTAGTCCTTATCCGTACCTCCTTCTAAGTAGTAATAGTTATAGCTCCTTGGGAGTTGCGAAGGAGGAAGGAATGTGATGGAGTCGGTTGCCTCGATGTCAGTGTACCGGCGCATATACTCGCCACGGGTGGGTGTGGTGTTGTTGCTCGACTCGCTGCTTGCCAGATTTTCCATCACGATGGCGTTGTTGAGCATACTGGTGTGAATCAGCAGCTTTTTCTGTGCCTGGCTCAGTTTGTCATAACTTGTTGCATAGTGCCAGGGGTTACTCTCAGGCAGCAGAGCATTGGATGTGAAGAAAGCATCCCAGGCGGAGTCATTTGCCACGAAAACTGTCTTTGAACCGGTACGGCTCAGCACGTCAGTCAGCGGACGCATGTTCTCGGGATTCACATCCTTGTCGGCGAGCAATTTCAGATAGGTTCTGAAATTACCTTTTTCCTCCAGGCGTTGATAAATGCTTGTGTTGAGCCAGCTGGGTTTTTCGTCGTCCAGGATGAACTCATCCTTACAAGCATACATCAGCCCGCAAGCTGCCAGCAGGCATGCCACCCGGGAGGAATGTCTGCTCCATTTGCTTAAACGGTTTGTCATACGCATTGTTTATTTTAGTTTTTTGTTGTTTTTCGCGTTATTTTCGTCTCGTTTTATGCCATTACACGCACTTAACAGAGCAAATTTATGTATTTTTTAACGAAACAAGGTATATTATAAAGGAAAAAGGCTCTCGTTTTAAGGTTATTTAACAAAACAAGGTTAAAATTATTCAATCAGTGATGCCTTTTTGTAAAGAAACGCATAATTAGTGTACCTGACAAGAGCTTGAAAGAGATGCCAACGAAAAAGGGCATTGGGAAGAGCTTTTTCCCACAAATTGGCAAAAGCCCCGGGAGGAAGCATGAAACACGGAAGGTTCAGTCCGATATTTCGCGACATTACTCAACCAACTCTTGCCACACAGGCCTCATGCAGCCCTGCATACAGGTGCCGCGCTGTTGGACATGTTTCTGGCGATGTCCGAATACACGTCAATTCCAGTCCATAATAGGTTCTATCGCAGTTAACAGGCTGCATGTAACTGTTGAAAAAGTTCGCTTTGGCAGATTCGACAGTATGACATCCAGCTACCAGGCCAGTATGGGCAACGACCTCTCTTCCGCTTGCAAGGGCATCCATAATGTTGACATAACCATGTGTAATACATAGCTGGTTGCACCTTCGACAGGAAGACAGTTGGCGATGGGTCGGAAAAAGTCCCCGTACTTATGGCTATAAGAACACGGACTTATGGCAATAAGTACAGGGACTTATGGCAATAAGTACAGGGGTTTGTGACAGAGACTTGCCTGGTTATTAATTTCCAAACTGTTTTCTTTGCTATTTTGCCCGCTTATTCGTACCTTTGCAGCCGAAATGGAAAAGAAAGAAAATACCGGCAAGGTTTTCCTCATCGCAGGAAGCGAGCCATTAGGCAGTGCGGGCGTTCAGGCCGACATCAAGGCGATTACGCGTTGCGGCGGCTGGGCGGCAGCTGCACTGACATGTGTCGTGGACGAGGATGTCCACCGCATCAAGGGCATCCACCACCTGCCCACCGACCTGATTGTCTCGCAGTCAGAGTCATTTCTCAGCACCGTCGGCGCCGACTGCATCAAGACAGGCATCCTGCCAACCGACGAAATCATCCGCGCCGTGGCTGGTGTGCTGCGGCGCTTCAACCGGCAGCCCATCCTCATCGACCCGGTTATTGTGAACTTTGCAGGTGAGCAGTTGGTCAGCGACGCTGCCATAGCCGCCTACAAGAACGAACTTTTTCCGCTTGCCACGCTCATCACGCCCAATGTCCGCGAGGCGGAATTCCTGTTGGGGCACGCCATCAACGACCCTGCAAGCGACCTGCGGAAGCTCGCAGAATGGGGATGCAGTGTGCTGGTGAAGAGTGTGGAAGAAGGCAAATACTTGGTGGACTACCTCTATGACCGCGCCACAGAGACGCTCACGCCCCACCCCAAGAAGAAGCTGGTGCTGGACGACCGCAACGGCACTGGCGACACATTGGCAAGCGCCATCGCCACACATCTGGCGAAAGGCGACGACCTCGCCACTGCCGTCACACGTGCAGAAGCCTACATGAGCTACTTCCTGGCAGGCCCCCGCTACTATATCAGCGCAAACCTATAAACTATAAGGCCCACAAGATCTTGTCTTATGGGCCTTATTATAGGTCATATGGGACTTATGGGTCTTATAGGTCTTATAAGTCCCACAAGTCTTATGGATTACTTCTCGATGTGTTCCTTTTCTGCGTGTTCGCCGTAATGGCCGTAAATGCCATAGTGACCATAGCGTCCGTAGCCATAGCCATACTTGCCATATCTTCCGTACCTGCCATATTTGCCGTACTTGCCATATTTGCCGTAGCCATAATAGTATCCATACTTCTTCTTCTTCATGTCGACGGCATTGAGCACAAGGTTGATCTTCGGCAACTTGTTCTCTGCACTGAGGCTGTTGATGAGGTCGAAGTTGGCACGCGGGCTGTAGTCGGCGCGGCAGACGAAGAGACACATGTCTGCCACACGGCCGATGGAAAGCGTATCACTGACAAGGCCGATGGGCGGTGTGTCGAGCAGAACGTAGTCGTAGTGTTCCTTGAGCAGTTCCATAGCCCTGTCGAGCTGTTCACGCGAGATGAGTTCGCCTGGGTTGGGAGGAATGACACCAGCCGGCAACACGTCAAGGTTCTTATTGGCAACGCCATGCACAATCTGGGCTTCAAGCACATCGTAAGACATGTCTTCGCCGGAGAGGAATGTAGTGAGCCCCTTCTTTTCGGCAGAGATGCCGAAAAGCTTCACCAGACGGGGCTTGCGGATGTCGAGACCGACAATGACGACCTTCTTGCCCATCAAAGCCAGCGACATGGCAAGGTTGGTGGAGACGAACGTCTTGCCCTCGCCTGGGATGCAGCTGGTGCAAAGGATGACCTTCTCGTCTCCTTCAAGGACGAAGCGCAAATTGGTGCGCAAGCCTCGGAAAGCCTCCTCCATCGAGTTGTTGGTGTTCTCGCGCACCACAAGCGCCTTTTCGCCATCGACAGTCTTGCCAGCCAATGGGATATCCGCCAGAATGCTTATCTTCGTCAGCTTCTCGATGTCCTCGCGTCCCTCGATACGGTAGCGAAGCAAGCTCAACAGCAGGATAATACCGACAGGCAGACACGCACCAAAGACCAATGCAGCAAGCCAGATAATCTTGGACTTCGGAGCCACCTGACCAACATACTGGGGCGAGTCGATGATACGCGCCTTGGCAGCGGTGCTGGCAAGGGAGATGTAGTTCTCCTCGCGCTTCTGCAAGAGCATCAGGTAGAGGTTTGCCTTAATCTCCTGCTGACGGCTCATGTTGGTGAGGGCACGCTCCTGGGTGGGCGTGCTGGTGATACGTCCGCTGAACATGCGGTACTGGTTGTCGGCGCTCGACTTCTGTGTCATGATGTCGCTGCGGATGGCCTCCAAACTCATCCTGATAGAGGGCCACATCTCCCCCAGCTGGGAAGTGATGCGCTGCACGAAGGGATTGTCCTCGCTCGATGACTTGAGCAGTCGGTTGCGCTGCAACACTCCTTCGTTATACTTCTTGATGACCTCATTGAGGCTGGCATTATCCAATCCGATATTCGCAGGAATTACCTGCATGGCATTGGCAGGATTGTTCACATAGTTGACCAGGCTGTTGATGATGTTGAGCTGTGTCTCCAGCTCTACCTGCTTCTTCTGGTATTCGGTCGTGCTGGAAAGTGCATTAGTGGCATCGTTGGCCAGGTTGATAAGCTCGTTGCTCTTCTTGTACTGCTCCAGCTCGCCTTCTGTGATGTCCAGCTCGCCACGAATGAAGTCGATACGTTCCTTGATGAACTCCTCTGTCTTCATCGCCACCTCGTTCTTGTCCTCGTTGGCATCGTCGTTGTAGCTCTTGAACAATTCATTCAGATAATCGAGCGAACGCCCCACCTGCGTGTCGGTGAATGACACCTGAGCCACTGTTGTCGTCTTGCTGGTTGGTGCAGCCGAAAGCTTGCCCCTGTAAATGCGTGCCGCCGTCTCAATGGGAAGAATTGTGGCATAGAGTTGCTCGTCTTTCCACTTGGTACCAGGGTTCTGCTGGAAGATAATGACGCCCATCGGGGTGTTGATGCTGCCAGGCAGTTTCTTGACCTCACGCTCAAAGGTGACAGGCTCCTTCTGGCCGGGCAGCATAAACTTACCCGACACATGCAGGCCCTTGCCGGACTTGGTCATCTCCAGGTTTATTGCTGTCTTCAGCACAGCGAGCTGGTGCTGCGGCATATCCACGATGATGGGGTTGTTTTGGTACTGCTCTATCTTCTTGATGCGGCCCTCGATGGCATAGTTCACATAGAGCTTCAACGACTTGACCACACGACTGTTGATGTTGGTACTGTTCAGGATTTCAAGCTCATTCTCGAAACCGTTACTGTTGGTGATGAGACCCATGTTCTCCAAGTTCATCTGCCCAGCCATTGCGCGTCGGTTGCTGCTCTCATTGTCCTTAATCAACACCTTCATGGACGACGTAAAGACCGGCTGGGTGTAGCGCAGATAGGCAAACGCCAGACACAACGCCACAAAGGTGGACAACACTATCCACTGCCAATTGAGTACCACAATGGTCCATATCGAGGAAAGGGTGATGGCACTGGACTCTTCTTCTTTCTGTAACTCTTCGTTAGCAACGTATTCTGCCATGTTGTTTTGTATTTTGGTTTGTATTACATTCTATAATGCGATTAGCGTGCAAAGATACAAATATTTATAATAATGTTAAAGGATTTGCACGAAAAATTGTCTTTCCGTGCAGATTTCTCTATCATTCCTTGTCATATATTGCAGAAAAAGTCGTAACTTTGTCTTCGGAGTATGCGCATACGATGCGTTTCTCCCCTCAGAACAATGCACGAAGGAAAGACTAACATATCTGTGCGGCAAACCGCGCGGCGGTGGCTTTTGGATGGCATGAACCTGCTGGTCGAGGCACTCGTCTGGATGGGTTGTTTCTATTTGGCAGCTCTCACGGATGGCATAAAGCCAGGTGCAGGCATAGTGCCGCCGTATATCTGGTTTGTGCTATATTGCTACGGACTTGCATTCCTCTTTGTCGTTTCGCGCTTCATCCCTAACAACGCCTACAGCCGGACTGCCCGGCGCGACGAGGTGGTGGCACAGGCGATGAAGACTGCGCTTGCCTGCGGCGTGCTTGCCTTCGCAGTCTTCACCGAAAGGAATGCCATACAAATCACCGGCTGCCTCTTTTTCTTCGTGGCGCTGGCAACAGAGCGGCTCGTCACCAACAGCTGGTTCATACGCTACAGCCTGCGTCACGGCGAACAAGGCGTCATCATCTGCAACGAGGAAACCGCCTGGCAACTGGAGGCGCTGCAGCAAAACACCTACGGGCTGAAGCTGAACCGCTTGGAGATGCAAGCGGAACAGGAACAACTGGCGGCACAGCGGCTGGAAGTATATCTCGGCGCACATCCCGAAACGGAGAGTGTCTACATTTCACCCCTCGCGCTTCACGATTCACATGAATTGGAGGACATTGCCCACATTTGCCGCAAGCAGGGACAGACGTTTCACCTTCTGCCCATCGCCCCACGCCCCTTGCCCCAGACGATGCAAAGCGAATGCCGAGGCACCGTCGGCGTACTTTCACCGGCAAAGCTTCCCTTGCAAAGCTTTGCCAACAGAGCGGTCAAGCGTCTGACCGACATCGTGCTGAGCCTCATAGTCCTGCTCACCATCTTCCCCGTCTTTGCAGTCATTGCCTTCATCCTCATCAAGAGGCAGAGCAAGGGTCCCGTACTTGAAGCCCGACACCTTTGCGGCATGGACGGCAAGACATTCCTTTGCCTCACCTTCCGCACACGCCACTATGAGGCGGCACCATCCTTCCTCGACGGAGCGGACGACCCCGGCTACTTCCCCTTCGGCAGGTTTTTGACAAACACCAGACTGGAGTTGCTGCCGCAATTCCTCTGTGTACTTTGGGGCAGCATGACGATTGTCGGCTCACAGGCAATGCCGCCCGAGCAATATGCCAATTACAAACGCGAACTGAGACAACTCTTCGCCACTGGCTGCCACCTCAAGGCAGGCATCACCAATCCTTCACTCTCCGCTTTTCACTCCTCGCTTACGGAGGCTGATGTCTGGTACTCTCGCAACTGGGGCTTCTGGCTTGACCTGCGCATCATGCTTCAGCGCCTCGGCACATTGCTTAGCAAGTCGAAGGCAAAGTCTATTAATTATATATAATGTATAGAACCATTCCGATAATCCATAAATAGTAAATCGCTAAATCGTAAATTATTATCATGTCCATATTCAGCAAACTCTTCCGAAGAAACGGGAAAGACGAACAGACAAAGGTAGGCGGCATGGAGGACTTCATGCTCCTCATCCGTGTCTATTATCAAGCGGTGATGGCAGCACAGCTCGGTATCAACAACCTGGGTGCACTGCCCGACCTCCGCATCTTCAAACAGACCTACCGCGTCGCCACCCTCAACAACAAGCTCGGCATCGCCGAGAAGAAGCACTGCCGCAAGCTCATGCAGGACATCTACAAAGTGAGCGACGGCTTCTTCACAGAGATTGACGGCAGCATCCGCAAGCACTGCCGCAAGATACAGGATGCCCAAAGCTATCTCATTCAGTTCCAAGGCTTCAGCCAGGACCTCATGATGCTCATGGGTAACCTCATGCAGTGGAAGATGCGCCTGCCCGGCTTCTTCAAAGGCGCACTCCGCGAGATGACGGCAAAGCAGGTGCACCAGATTATGACCAAGAACGACTGGAAGGACGAAGGCGTGCGCCGCGCCTGTGTCTCCGTACGCAAATACCAAAACGTGCTCGGCTACACCGAAGAGTGGATGACGGAGTACGTCCATACCATCGTGATGCTCGCAAAAAAGGAGCCAAAGAAAAATAGTGAGGAATAAACTTGCATAAAGAAAAAAAAAGTACTATCTTTGTGCGCAAATTGAGATAATCGTTGCCATGAACCAGGAATTGAGAGATATCATCACACGGCTCGAGACGCGCGTCAGGCAGCTCATCATGCAGCAGGAGAAGCTGGTTGAGGAGCAGGACAGACTGCGCAAGCAACTCGGCGAAAAGGATGACGAAATACTCAACCTCCAAATTCAGAACGAAGAACTCAAACAACAATACAGCCGTCTGAAGATGGCAAAGTACATCGACATGGCCGACAACGACGTCAAAGACATGCGCGGCCGTATCAGAACGATGGTGCGCGATATTGACCGGTGCATCTCTATGCTCAAAGTAACACAGTAAAAGACAATGGATGACACCCTATCAATAACTCTCCGCTTCGGCTCATGGACCCTGCCCATGACCATCAAGCGTGACGAAGAATACATCTACCGTCAGGCAGAAAAGCTTATCAAGGAGAGATACAGCTTCTATACAAGCAGCTACCCCGGACAGAACACAGAGATGTATCTGGTGATGACTATCCTCGACATTGCAGTGCTAAGCAAACGACAGGAAACCACCAACGATGCACAGCCTGTGATGAATGCCCTTCGTCCGCTGCTTGCAGAAGTTGAGGCCGCACTCATCAAAAAGTGAGAGTAAGTGACCTAATTATTAACATCTAACTTTTATAATCGAATGACAATAGACATCATTATTGCCCTCTCGGTAGCCATCATAGTGTTCTTTATCCTTGTGGCGGTATGGTACTTTGTGGCTGTGCCTGCCAAGCGCAAGGCACTTGCCGAAGAAGCCCGGGAGAATGCCGAAAAAGAGGCAGAAGTCATCAAGCAGAAGAAACTGCTTGAAGTGAAAGAGAAATTCTTGAGCAAGCGTACCGAGCTCGAGAAGGAAGTGCGCCAGCACAACCAACAGATACAGCAGAGCGAGAACCGCATCAAGCAGCGCGAAATGCAGCTCAACCAGAAGCAGGACGAACTGACACGTCGCAAGCAGGAAGCCGACGCACAGCGCCAGCGCATGGAAACACAGCAGGGATTGCTCGAGAAGAAGGAAGAGGAACTCAATGCACGCTTCTCCGACCTTATCAACCAGGAGCGCACAAAGCTCGAAGAAATTTCAGGGTTGAGCGTGGAAGAGGCCCGTGAGCGTCTCATCGAAACACTCAAGGACGAGGCAAAGACCAATGCCGCCGCCTACATCAATGAGATAATGGACGACGCACGCATGACAGCCACAAAGGAAGCCAAGCGCATCATCATCCAGAGCATCCAGCGTGTTGCTACAGAGACGGCCGTCGAGAACTCCGTCACAGTGTTCCACATCGACAACGACGAGGTGAAGGGACGCATCATCGGCCGCGAAGGTCGCAACATCCGCGCCCTCGAGGCAGCAACAGGTGTCGAGATTGTCGTCGACGACACACCCGAGGCCATCGTCATCAGTGCCTTCGACCCCATTCGCCGCGAGATATGTCGTCTGGCTCTCCACCAGCTTGTGTCCGACGGACGCATCCATCCCGCACGCATCGAGGAAGTTGTGGCAAAGGTGAAGAAGCAGATTGACGAGGAAATCCTAGAAGTGGGCAAGCGCACCACCATCGACCTGGGCGTACATGGATTGCATCCCGAACTGATTCGCATCGTTGGTAAGATGAAGTACCGCAGCAGCTACGGACAAAATCTGTTGCAACATGCACGCGAGACAGCTAACCTATGTGCCGTCATGGCAAGCGAACTCGGTCTCAATCCGAAGAAAGCAAAGCGTGCCGGCCTGCTGCACGATATCGGCAAGGTGCCCGACGAAGAGCCAGACCTGCCGCACGCCTTGTACGGAGCGAAGCTTGCAGAGATGTATAAGGAAAAGCCCGACATCTGCAACGCCATAGGCGCACACCATGATGAAATGGAGATGACCACCCTGATTGCTCCCATCGTACAGGCCTGCGACGCCATCAGCGGCGCCCGTCCCGGTGCCCGCCGCGAAATTGTCGAGGCCTACATCAAGCGCCTTAAGGACTTAGAGGACATAGCTATGAGCCACCCAGGTGTGGTAAAGACGTATGCCATCCAAGCAGGTCGCGAACTGCGTGTCATCGTCGGTGCCGACAAGATCGACGACAAGCAGACAGAGCAGCTCAGCACCGATATTGCAACTAAGATTCAGAACGAGATGACATATCCCGGACAGGTCAAGATAACCGTTATTCGCGAGACACGTTCCATCGCCTACGCGAAGTAAACCGTCTTACCTCCCTCCGAAGAGAAAAAAACAACAAACGGAAATGCCCCTGCGCCGTCTTTGGCACAGGGGCATTTATTTTTATAAGACCTATAAGACTATAAGACATATATGTCCTATAAGACTTATTGGCCTTGCTTCATTGCCTCATAAATCTTTGCCGTGATCTCGTCGCAAAGCTCCGGGTTGTCGCGAAGGACTTTCTTTGTGGCATCCTTGCCCTGGCCGAGCTTGCTGCCGCCATAGCTGTACCAAGAGCCACTCTTCTCGACAATCTTGAAGTCTGTAGCCAAGTCGATTATCTCACCGACACGGCAGATGCCCTCGCCATACATGATTTCAAACTCGGCACGGCGGAAGGGGGGCGCCACTTTGTTCTTCACCACCTTGACCTTCACCTCGTTGCCAATGATGGTATCGCCGTCCTTGATGCTTTGAGACTTACGGATGTCGAGGCGCACCGAAGCGTAGAATTTCAGAGCATTGCCGCCAGTGGTCGTTTCAGGATTGCCAAACATGACACCAATCTTCTCGCGGAGCTGGTTAATAAAGATGCAGGTGGTGTTCGTCTTGTTGATGGTTGCGGTGAGCTTACGCAAGGCCTGACTCATCAGTCGTGCCTGCAAGCCAACCTTGTTATCGCCCATGTCGCCCTCCAGCTCTGCCTTGGGCGTCAGGGCAGCCACAGAGTCGATGACAATAATATCTACTGCCGCACTGCGAATAAGCTGGTCGGCGATGTCGAGAGCCTGCTCTCCGTTGTCGGGCTGCGAGATGAGAAGCTCGTCCACGTTCACGCCGAGGTTGGCGGCATAGAAGCGGTCGAAGGCATGCTCCGCATCAATGAATGCAGCTATGCCGCCTTGCTTTTGCGCCTCTGCAATAGCGTGCAGGGCAAGCGTCGTCTTGCCTGAAGACTCAGGACCGTATATCTCCACGATACGTCCCCTTGGGTAGCCGCCCACGCCGAGCGCGTAGTCCAGCGTAATGGAGCCAGTGGGAATGACCTTTATGTTGTCGATTTTCTCCTCGCCAAGCTTCATGATAGAGCCTTTGCCAAAGTCCTTCTCTATCTTTTCCATTGCGGCCTTTAGTGCTTTCAACTTCTCGTTCTGCTCCCCACCGGCAGCAGCTTCTTCTAACTTTTTTGCCATAATCTTATCTTTTTTCGTTATTACGTTATGTCGTTATCACGTTATATCGTTATGACGAGCCTTTGGACGCTACAGTTCCAGGTCGCCGTCGTGGATTTCGTGCCAGGGCAGGCCTTGTTCATTGAGCTTTTCCATGAAGGGATCGGGGTCGAACTCCTCGACGTTGTGGACACCGGGCTTGCTCCAGAGACCCTTGAGGAACATCATGGCACCTATCATGGCAGGCACACCGGTGGTGTAGCTCACGCCCTGCATACCTGTTTCTTCGTAGGCGGCTTGGTGCGAACAGTTATTATATATATAATATGTATGCTCCTGTCCGTTCCTGAGGCCACGGATGCGGCAGCCTATGCTTGTCTCGCCGTCGTAGTTCTCGCCGAGGTCCTGCGGATTGGGCAATACTGCCTTGAGGAACTGCAAAGGCACAATCTTGACGACTGCCTCGCCACTGCCGTCCGCCTTCGGGGCCTTGTACTCGACTTCGTCAATGCGGCTCATGCCGATGTTCTGTATGACATCAAGGTAAGTGAGGTACTGCTGCCCGAAGGTCATCCAGAACCGCGCACGCTTGATGGTCGGATAGTTGATGACGAGCGACTCTATCTCCTCGTGATGGAGCAGATAGCTCTCCTTCGGGCCAATACCAGGATAAGTCAAGGGCTTGTGAATCTCCATCGGTTCCGTCTCGATGTACTTGCCGTTCTCCCAATAGAGACCCTTCTGCGTAATCTCGCGGATGTTGATTTCGGGATTGAAGTTCGTGGCGAAAGCCTTATGATGGTTGCCTGCGTTGCAATCCACGATGTCAAGGTACTGAATCTCGTCAAAATGATGCTTGGCTGCGTAGGCGGTAAAGATACTTGTCACGCCTGGGTCGAAGCCGCAGCCGAGAATGGCACAAAGCCCTGCCTTCTCGAAGCGTTCACGGTACGCCCACTGCCACGAGTACTCGAAGTGCGCCTCGTCCTTCGGCTCATAGTTTGCAGTGTCGAGATAGTTGCAGCCCGTTTGCAGGCAGGCTTCCATGATGGTGAGGTCCTGATAGGGCAAGGCAAGGTTCATCACAATGTCGGGCTTGTAGCTGCCCAGCAACTTGACAAGCTGCTCCACACTGTCGGCATCCACCTGTGCAGTCCGCACCTTCGTGCCGTATTTCTTGTTGAGGACTTCTGCCAGAGCCACGCACTTCTTCTCCGTGCGGCTGGCAATCATTACTTCTGTAAACGTGTCAGGATTCTGACACACCTTGTGGGCTGCAACGGTGGCTACACCGCCAGCTCCTATAATTAATACTCTTCCCATTGTTGTGTTTTAGGTTAGTTTTGCTTGCAAAACTACAAAAAAAAGTCCAAAGCGGCAAGGCTTTGGACTTTTTTCTTTCTCATTCATTGCATTTGCTCTCTTTAGAAGCCGCCGCCAGGACCGCCGAAGCCACCACGGGGACCGCCGCCGAAACCGCCGCGCGGACCGCCTTCGAAGCCGCCACGACGTTCTCCGTCAGCATTACGACGCTGCAGCTGTTCGCGATTGCCATTGCCGCGCTGGGGAGTGAGCACCTTCAGCACCTGCTGGGGAGTTAGCACTTTGCCGAACTCTTCAGCGAACTTCTTCTGCACTTCCAGACGCTTCTGCATGGTTGCAATCTGCTGTTCCTGACGCTCGAAGCCTTCCTTAATCTTGGCTGTTGCCTCCTCGTCGCTCATTTCCTTCTTCTCTTCGTCGCGACCAGAAAAATCTGGACGCTGGCCACGTAACTGGTTGGTGGCGAACATCTCCTTCTGATAATCGGAATAGATGCTGAGGAAAGTCTTCTGTGCCTCGTCTTCCAGTTTGAATTCCTTTGCCAGACGTTCGCCAGACTTCTCAATGCGTTCGTTGATTGACTTTGTACGTTCTTCTTCACTCACGCGCTCCTGGGCGCAAACGGCAGTGCTGCCCAACAGAGCCAGGACTGCCACAATAATTGTCTTTCTCATTTCGCTTAATTTGTTTATAAGTTTTTTTCTGTCACACTCCTTTGACCACAGAGGCTGTCATAAAGTTTAATGGATGAAACCACATCTAACCTTTTTTAACTATCGGACGGTAATATGGAAGCACCCCTGCTTGACTTCGTACTTGACAAAGCAACGTCCCTGTTCGCGGATGTCGCGCAGCACTTCGCTCAGCACCCACTTCAGCGTATCGTTCTGTACAGCCCGACGCTCAGGTTCACCAGGAGGTGAGACGGTGGAATAGCGGTTGTAGCAGATGTCGAACGTGGTGCCGAAGCGGTGGCAACTCTGGTCGGAGGCATTGCCGTTGCGCCTGGTTAGCCGTGCCACATCGTCTTCTGTCCGGAGCACGCTCGACACGATGATACGGTGCAAAGGGATTCCCTTAACATACAGGCTGTCGAAATAGTTGCGCCCGATGGTTGAGAGCAGCTGGGCGGCACGAGGGACGAGGTAGGGGATGCTGTGACTCATGCCCCTGTCAATGCAGTAGAATGGATTGGCACCCACAAAGACGAGTTCCTTCCTGCGGTGCTCAGCCTCTTGTCGGTTGCGAACAGGACGGACGCCCCACTTCCGGGCCGACACTATCTGCACGTCCTGCACGTCGGGGAAGCACTTGGCATACGACGGCACACTGCGTACGGGATGCCACTTGGTGCGGCCTGTCGAGTCCTGTTGCAGCTTGGGCAGTTCCGCACGCTTAGGCTGCTCCGGAATCGAGACGTGCCTAATTGGCAAATTAGGCGTGCCTAATTGGTCATTTAGGCGTGCCTCGTCGGGCAACGAGGCGTGCTTCGTTTCGGCCTCAACCTTGGGCTGTACCACCTCAGGAAAAGCGAGCCTGACCAAACCAAGCACAGCTACGGTGCCTCCACAAATGCCTAAAAATATCTTCTTCTTTAG
>JAFXZK010000019.1 GCA_017541265.1 Bacteroidaceae bacterium
ATAGACAGGGCAGACATGGGTAAAGGACGCATCCACCATTTCAAAGAGGCGTTGGTCTTTTGCGGAAAGCGTTGACATTTCAACAGCCGTACCAAGGTGTACGTTACTATTGATTTGGGAGGGAGTCAGTACAAGGCACTGGCCCGGATCGAGACGGTCATAGTCCAGGTCGGTATTGTAACCGACATCGCCGAACTTCCATTGGGTATTCCAGTAGAAATAGGTCATGGCCGTCGTACCCTGCCCTTTTCCTTTCAGTTTCTTTGTCGCCTTGCAGAATGAGCCGCTAAACTGAGGAAGATAGCTGCCGTCATATCCATAGCGGCGTGCCTCCAACCAACCCTTCTTTGAATCGTCGCCGTACATCACTTCGTCACCGTGCCAAATCAAACACGTCTTGCCAGCGTTGCAAGCCTTGGCAAGTGAAATGCGGCCTGAGTTGTCGTCGAGTGTAATGTCATTGGCGGCTTTCATGGCACGTTTCTCTGTAGAGCCAGGGAGAGACGAGATACGGTTTTGGAGCACCTGCTTTGGCGAAAGGCTTCTCTCCCATACACGGATGCCGTAGATGTCGATGTCTGCACCGCTGCCGCGACCACCCTCTCCGACCTGGCCGATGATGATGCCGCTGTTTGACAGCGCACCCTTGCAGAACTCCGTGCGGTTCGACGGATTGTAGCGAGTCTCCCTGACAATGACACCGTTCAGATATACCCTTACAAGGTTAATCGTACCATTTACAGAAGAAGCGTAACCAGAAGTGTAGCGGGCATCGTTGCTCACATTAGGAGCCACGCCTGGCGTTATGGTAATGGAAAGGTGCTGTCGCCTGCCCTCTGCCCAGCGGAAGTCAGTCGTAGCCTCGTTGTTGTCCGTCACGCATCCCATCGTGCCTATCATGGGACGCAGACGCAAGCCGAGGAAATGCCCAGCCGTACCAGTTCCTTCGCAGATGCGAAGCACAGGGTCATCCTCGTTGGTGATGTTGTTGACCTGGAAGTCTATTTCGATGGCCAATGCCTTGGACGAAGCTGGAGCGGTATAGAAATGGTTGAACGGATTGTACCCAATTGTGAGCAGTCGGCCAGACGGAACGCGCAAGACTTTCTCGCCGTTGTCATCCGTAACCCAACCGTCCGAAGCATCCATCTTAAAGGTGTTGCTCCACTCGCTCGTCACAGCCGCGTTGCTATTGCGGGCATTGAGGATAGTCCTTGGTGTTTCCTCGTCATTGTCGCGAGACTTCGGATTCAGGTGGAACACCGAATCGGCTGTCGGCTGGAAGCCGCTTGTATTGTCAATCGTGAATTGGCGTGGAGGACTGAGCAAGGCCACCCCTGCCGACGAAAGGGCGTGCAGACGAGCCGTATAGGTATCCTGTGATACAGCCGTCTCTACTTCCATCGTGGCAAGCAGTTCTTGGTCGCTGCCAGGCGTGACGCTCACGGGAAGGCTCACATACTCCGTATGCTCTTCGGAGAGGTTCGGGGAATCGGCAACCACGAAGCGCACCGCCATGTTCTGCGATGTATTGTTGATGTATATGCCGTTGTCAAGGATGGGATTCCATACCCAATAATGGCAGATGAGCGACTGCACGAAGTTATCTACCGTCTGTGCCATCTGCTGTATCAGCACCTTTGGCCCCACATTCCCTGCCGTAGAGGGCTTCAAGACCAAAAGCTGATGCACAATGACATCGGACGTGATGGCATCGTCGCCAGAGCCATAGGTCAGCCAAGCTGTCAAGGTATGTACGCCGCTGTCCGTCAAGCCCATTGTGCCGGCATCGTCGGCAATCGTGTAGTTTATCTCTCCCGTTGCCGTGATGTTTGCCAATGTCTCGTCGTATGTCTCCGTGCCTGCCGTGTTCGTCATCTTCACATGCAGCGTCTTGGCCACATTGCCCTGCAAGGTGAACTTCAGGCCGAAGCTCGTAGCCGTGTCGCCGATACGTATTGGGGAAATCCAATCCGTTGTCGCCATCGAGATACCCAGCGTTACCGTCTGCAAGTAGATGACGACGCGGTTTGACGACATAACAGCCGTTTCGCCTGCGGCATTTGTGTAGATGTAGCTCTGGATGGAGAAACGAATCATCACGGAGCCGTCGCCGCCTGTGTCTGCCATGCTGCCGACATCAATCACATTCGGGAAACTTTCATCGGAAAGGCTTTCTGCGATACCCGTCAAGCCGACTGTTCCTACAATATCCCATGATGAGCCGCCATTGCCGGAACGCTCAATGACGATGTTCGGCTGACGGTCATAGTTCGCGGCATCGCCTGCTCCGTTTGGCGGGTAGTGCCATGCGAGAACACGCAACGGCACCTCAAACGCCGCACCACGCTTCACGACAAAGGGATTGGCCTGTGTGGAGCCTGTCAAACTCGTAGAGAGAGACAGCGTGTAACTGTCAACCTCCGTGGCAGAAATCGGCAGCTCCGCACAGAACAGGCGCAATGCTGCCACAGCTGATGACAGGCTTTCGCCAGCAGTCAGTGCATTGTAGGCCGTTAGATATGTCATTTGGTCTGCCGCCGTAGCAAACCCCCATAATTCGTAATGGTTTTGTGCGTTTGGTTCTGGACAGAAGCATACACTTCCGCACTTCGTCCCAAACTGCGCCTTGATGAAACGCTCTATCTCTCCGCGATTGATGCCCCATTCAATACCTGGCGGGATGGTGTGCTCGTGGATTATTTGCGCCTCATTACTTTCGTTCTCTCCTCCCCAATCCTGAGAAAGGCTATCGAGTAAATTACTGCCCTCAATAGTTACTTTTTCTTTTTTAGCCATAAAATTATGAATTGAAAATTGTCAAAACGTAAATACTACCATGCCTCGCTGCGGAACCAGCCTTCGCTACGAAACCAAGCGGACACATATCTTTCCAAAGCGGCGGCCATCATCAAAAGCCTTCTACGAAATGTACTCATAGCTATGAATTTGAATTTTAATTATTGACTGGAACTGCTTGAACTTGCATCCGAACTGGAGCTGCTTGAACTTGAATCTGAGCCTGAACTGCTCGAACTTGAATCCAAGCCAGAGCTGCTCGAACTTGAATCCAAGCCAGAGCTGCTTGAACTTGAATCTTGGCAAGAGCTGCTGGAACTTGAATCGTCATAGTCGGAACTGCTGGAGCTGGAACCTATATCCGAGCTGGAACTTGAATTTTCTGATGGCTCCCACCCTGCATAAACAGCAAGGTTATTCAAGATGCTCACTTGGTAGGTGTAGCCATCCTCCCATTCCGGCTCTTCTTGCCACCGCACACTGCCCGGCAGGGACAAAGAGAAGTCATCGCCGTTTACTATGAACTCCATCATGTACTCATTGGCAAAGCCAGGCGATCCAGCTTTAAGCGACCTGATAGTAAGCGAAGACACCTTGCCCCATTTGTTTAGCACATTGGGGCTAATGGCGATAGATGTCCTTGTTTGCGTGACAACTTTCGGCGCAAGTTCCGAAATGACTTTCGTCTGTGTTGCTTGCCCGCCGATGACGATATAGCCTTCATCGTTAATTGTAATCTCAAAGCCAGCCATAAGGTACGCCTTCACCAGTTGTGCCGAAATGCGTATGGCCGCCTGTGAGCCATCGCCGCCACTTGTGCGGTTGGCCTGAAGCAGGAAGTAGTCGTTAAGTTCGTTCAAGGCCGCTGCAGTCTGAAACGGTGCGAGAATTTCGCGAGTGCTGATAGTATCTGCCATATAATGCTTTGTTTTATGTTATGCCATTTTGCCGATTGTGTTAATGCGCCAATAGACAATCTCGCCGTCGAGGTCAAGGCCAGTGCAACATTCTATCTCAAAGAACTGGGGGCCGTCCAGAACAGGGCCATAGCCACCAGGAACTTGGCCTTCTACTGTCTCCAATGTCCGCGTCTTGTATGTTGCAGAGCTTTCGCCAGTTTCTTTTGAGTGTTTATAGACGAAACAGAAGTCTTCCGCAGAGGTCGCCCAATCCTGTGTGTTCCCGCCGTGATAGCCATAGTGATAGTAGCTGCATCGTATGCCGCCGTTGGTTATATATATCAGTAGCTTTGTACCGACGAATGAACGAGCATAGTCACGGTCTTCGTCTGTGTAGGGGACATAGCGAGTGATGGTATTACCAGACCATTCAGGTCTTGTTCCGGAATGACAAAAGACAGGAAGCTGGAGTAACGGATAATAGCCGTCCCTGATTTCCATAAACGTCCCACATGCCTCGATGTCAATCATCCTTTCTCCGTGGTAATCCTTTGTATAGTAGTCGAAGGTGGCATTGTCGAGAATTGTCTTTGCCCTGCGCTGTGCGCCTGACGAAAACCCATGACCCTGTACGGTCATACCGGTAAGGAAGTCAACGGCATAGTGTGGAACAAAACGGGCGATGCCAAAAGACCATGTCTCCAGCCAAAGCCTTCCGTACTCATCTGCCTCTCCAACTTCTATCTTTGGAGTTGCCTGGACCCCGAAATAATATGTTCCCGTAGCAGCCACGCGGAAGAATGCGATATTGTTCCTCTGCGAGATACCGTCTTGGGTGAACAAATCCACTATATTGAGACTGCCACCGTTTCCGTCGAGCAGTTGGAGGTAGTAGTGCGGCAGGTGCTGGACATTCTGCTCAGAGCCTGATGTATGGGCGTATGCCCTCACATAGTAGGTCTTTCCTGCTTCGAGCAAGAAACCGTCGCCGTCTGCCAAGTCGCAGTTGTGGCCGGGAGTAGTCGGGTCGATGAGTGCCTGGCTGCTATCGAAATCCTCTGCAAACATCTGTTCCGAATCCTTAGTCGGATTCAGGATGTCGAAGAGCGTGTGAGGCACAATGACTTTCGTCGTGTCGCTTCCGAATGTAGAGACCCTTATCCTGTCGCTGGACTCAAAGCTGTTGTTCCCGATGTGTCCGTTGGACGAAAGGAGCCAGTCGCCGTTGAATATGGAACTGCCAAAGTTGGCATACTTTGCGAAGATTGCCTTTGAGATGATGTACTTGTTTTGGCTTTGCATTGGTGCCCAATGTTCGGAATCGAGCGATGGATTGTCCCGTGTGCTTGTTGTGACAAGTGCCGCCTCTCCTGTGCCAGTGCCAATATATAAGAAGTATAGCGTTTCGCCGTTCTGGGTATAGCTGATGAAGGGGCGCTCATACTCCGTCACCTCTATTTGTGTGCCGTCCGGGATGTATTCGCTGTCATTCTCGTCTGCCCATTCTCCGAGATAGTAATAGGACGGCCCTGTCGCTCCGACGCTGCCGTCGGTCAGGACAGGCACGGACACGCTGCCAATCTGTCCCGTCACGCTTGCAGCAGCGACGGTTGCGCTGGTGTTTTTGCAAAGGATAAACTCGATGGCATCATAATCCGCTACAGGAACATCGACAAGCATTCCGTCATCATAGCCGCTTGAACTATTGCCCAAGCTCTTGGCAAGAGCAGAATACAGGAAGAATGTGCTTTCCCATGTCGCTCCGGCGCGGCTGTGCCTGCGGAAGTAGAGATTATAGGTGTTGTCTATTAGTCCTGTCACATCTGCGACTTTTGTCACCTGATTATCCACGTCAACCTTCGAGTAGCCACAAGTCAGCGTGAAGGTATCGGGGGCATAACCGTCACTGCTGCGGCTGACGATTATCTGGTTAAGGCTTGGCAGGATGTTGTATGTGTCGTTTCCGGCAGTGTTCACCGTCAATGTCTTTTCTTCGGAGAATACGTCCGTGTTATCCACCACGTTTGCAATGGTGAATTTGAAGATGTCCTGTCCGTTTGGAACACTTGCCGTAATGCCGTAGGCTATGGTAATGACGTTGGTAGAGCTGTTGTATGAAATGGCAAGCCCCGTATCAGTCCATTGGCTCGTGCTTCCGTTCCATGCCATCGCCACGTCGTTCCCAGAGCTATTTCTTCGTTTAACCCCTCTAATGACAGGCGTAAGCTGCGTGTCGCCTTTGTAAAGCGACGGCACAACATAGATGTTCTGTGCTTTTGTGGGAATACAAAAACCTGTGACGCGAAGCACGGCAAACTCCGTATCGAGCGAAGCAACATAGCTATCCTTTCCATATTTTCTGTGCAATGTTGCAGCAGAAAACAGTTGCCAGGAGCCATTCACTTTCTTACGCATGGCCTGATACTCGAAAGGCCATGCCTCGCTAACTCCCTGCGGGTCGTCTGTGAAGCGATTGGCGGCATATTTGGTGCTGTCATAATTGCCCACTGCTGGCAGGAAATCGTCTTGTATATGGGTTTTGCCAGAGCCGTCCGTGCCGTTCTCATCAACAGTCGGGGCCGTCTCTACCTTACTGCGCATATAGACATATTCATAGTCGCTGCCGTCCTTGCCCTTCTGATAGTTCCACTTATATGCGCCAAGTGTGGTTGGGTCGTTTGCGTTATTGTCCGTGCAGAATCCAATCCAATCATAGTCATAATTATGATTGTTTGCTCCATAAACCGTAGTAAAGCCGGTGTGTCCTGTCGGTGTTACGCCGTCTGCCGCAAATGTGATATTGTCGGCCCATGCAATGTGCATGTAGCTGCTTACGCCATCCGCGCCCCTGAACTCTCCGAGGTCATTCCAGTTGTTAGGCCAGCCCCCTACCCCATTGTAGAAATATAAGTGATGGTTCTCGTTTACCACATAACAGTCGCCAACCGACATTCCTGTCAGTCCTTCAAGCGAGGTAACAGGTTCAGGAGAGGGCGAAGAGGAGGATGAAGAGGAAGACGAGGAGGACGAAGAACTTGGCTCCTCGTACAAGTCAACGCTTCCCTTCAGCTCAACGCCTGTTCCGTCTTTGCCTTCTGCCTTTACAGTTGTGGGGCTACCGTTTATATACCAATATCCATCGCTTCCAATGGTGATGACAGGCATCTGGCCGTCGAACACCTTGTCAATGCCGAAGACAAGCGTCTCTCCGCCAGTGAAGGCAAATGCTGCCGTCACTTGCTTTGTCGTCGCCTTGTCAATCTCCACGCGGTATTGGTTGTCTGTGCCTGATGTGGGGAGATTAACAGAGCACTCCATGTTTGCCGCCGTGCCGCCTGAGCCAATAGTTGCCGACACATACTTCTCGCCAAAGGATATAATCACAGAACCGATTTCCGTGCAGACAGTTTCGGGGCCACCGCCAACACGCTTCATCAATGTAGCCTTTAGAACAGGCTCTTGCTCGATGATGTTCTTCAGTGCTCCAGAGCTGTTTGCGGCCAAAGCCGAGACGTTCACATTGCTCAACAGCCAGCGACAGCGATAGGTTACGCCGTCATCGCCGTCATCGCCGTCTTCGACCAGCTTTGTAGCACTGCTCCAATCTTCTTCTGTCACAAGGTCAAATTCACTTATGCCGAGTGCGACAGCTTGACGGACATAGCAAGGGTCTGTGCCATTGGGGATGATTCTCTGCCAGCCGTTGAGATGTGATACGGATTCCTGCGCCGACGAGTCGGGGCCAACATAGAACTTCCCATCAGCAAAACGGTAGTACGCATCCGAAGGTTTGTCCGTTAGCCCTATCCCGTTTGCACTGCGCTTATAGACGTATATGGTGGCCGTATTGACACCATGTTCGCCCTGTTCGCCCGCCTGACCGTCTTTCGACATAAGGACTGGCTCAACCCATTCGTTTTTGTTGATGATGTCCCTGTCTGTTGTGGAAAAGGCTGTTGCGGCAGTAATGTATATTGGGTCGGAGCCAGTCGGAATTTTCGGACTCCATCCGTTTATCGTGACAAGAGGTGTGGAGTACGCCCTGTCCGTATAGAGCTTCTTTGTTGAGAACTTATAGTACAGCGGGGATTGTATGCCGGTCGTCGTTATCTCTTCCGCGCTGCGCTTATATAGGTATATTGTAGCCGTACTGCTGCCATTCTTCGCGATGGCAGCATTGAAAGTGCGGCGATATTCATAGTACCGTCCGGCAAGATTGACTTGCACCGTCAGGCCAAGCACGACGGCAGATTTGTCAAAGCTGGCAGGGATGCCGGCAAGCACGAGCCGGTAACGCGGTTCTATACCTTCATCCGTAACGTCGGAGGAAGAACTCGTAATATCTGAGGAAGACGAAGATATTTCCTGTTCGTCAGAATAATCGGATGAGCTGCTGGAGCTTGAATCGTCGTAGTCGGAACTGCTGGAACTGGAATCATCGTAGCTTTCCGTTGCAGGCTCCAATCGGATGTCCCACCCTGCGCTGGTGCGATAGCGGCGCTTGTTCCCATCTTCATAACTCCATTGAATCTGGTCGCCGTTTATGTCAAGCACCAAATTCATTATTTTCGGCTGCACCTGGCTATCTGCAACGGACGCAACAAGCTCTGACTGCACAGGCAATCCGTTAAAGGTGCTTGCAAAGGGATAGAACTGCACCGAGGCCGCCGATGGCGTGAGCTGCACATCGACAATCGATGTGTCGAGGTGCCCTATGCTTATCGGAAGGCTTTTGGTGATGCTGGCCGCTCCCTCACATACGACAGTAAACATTGCCGTTGCCTCTTTCATTTGCCGCATACGCTCGTACCATCCGTCGGTCATAACATCGTCGCCTGTCCCGGCCACGCCGTCCTTGATATTGTCGATACCAGTGACATAGACAGTGCCGTTGCTCACCATGAGTGTGCAGTCGCCAGCCTGCGGATATATTTGATACTGCCCGATGCCGGGAGCGGTACCGTTTGGCGCAAGCGTGAGATATTTATTTCCTCGTCTTACCGTGACCGCGGTGTGCAGGCGATAGGTACGGTATTCGCCTTCTTCTGTCCACAAACCACCCTCTACGTTGCCAAAATCATCAACCATTATGGCGAATGACTGCATATCCATTTCCACCGTCCAAGCCTGCGCATCGTGATGCGGGATGTTGATAGTACGGCTTACGATGGCATTGTTTTCCTCGTCATAGGCAGTGATGGTGAAGAATGTCTCTTTGCCAAGCCCTCCGAGATCATTGCGCGTTTCAGAGAAGGAAAGGTTCATCGAGAAGCGCCCGTCATTCACATCGCCCGTGTCGCCCCAAGTTTCATTCCAAGCGGCATCGTCTTCCGTGGAGCCAGTGTTACGCGTAACAATCCAGTGGTCGGCCTCTATGGGCATATCCCATCCTTGCACGAGCCATGCGGCCACGGTAATCATCTTTCCGTACGACACAGGGGACACCAATGTCTCTGCGGTGTTGTCGTCGAGCGTGATGGCTACGTTCATACGAATGGGCAGGTTCGCGTTCTCCACCTCCCATTGGTTGTTGTATTGAGCCGTTCCAAGGATGCCAGTGTCAAGCGTCACGGTTCTCTGGCTGTTGGAAACGGCACTGACTTCGCCAAGACGGACATACCAATAGGTATCGCTTGCTTGTTCGGTGGTGTCCGTAAACAAACCATCCTGTGTAATGTACGGGTACTTGTCCTTTCCGGCCTGGCTCTTAGGAGCAAACACCAGGTAGGCGGTTTTGTTTGTTTTGCTCAGTCTTGCATAGATGGTGTAAGGGCCGTCGCCGCCTTTTAGCCTGCGGTTACGCCCCGTGAGCGTCCATGCCTGGAACTCGTTTTCAACAAAGCCAAGTCCGGGTTCGGCTTTTGAATAAACCTTTATTTTCGTGCCGCTCTGGATATATACAGCTAAGTCATTAGGGGAGTTGTTGGCATTCGGCGTGATGCTGATTGCACTTGGATTGATATAATAGACAGGGTTTGAACGAGCCATCTTTTGTTGACATTTAACATTATAGCTCTATAATAGCATTCTGCACCCAGAGCGTCAAGGGCAAGCTTGCCCTTGACTAAGCTTTGGTTATATCGTAATTTCGATATAACACGATAACAACACAAGGCAACAACAATGGAAAACCCCTTTTGCCGCAAGGCAATCCCGACTCCCCTACCCTTTCGTATAGAGGGTATCGGAATGGCACCCATAACACCTGTAGCAGACGCATCAGAGCTTGCCGCGCAGGTACTGCTTGATGCGGGTGCAAACACCCCAGGCCGTAATGGTATTATGGCAAAACTGCGCCACATCAGAAAAGCCGCACCCGAAAAAGGCAGTCCGGCATACTATGCCGTTCTTTCCTCCCGTGTCCGCGACACACGCGCCATAGAAGCGCGACTGGCCATGCGCTATGTCGCATACTGTGAGCAGGAATTAGCAGGCAGTACAAGACACAGAACACAAAACACAAAACTAACGGAGCTGGAGCGTGGCCTTTACGACAGGATAGACACCATCGAGCGCGAGGGCGGCGAACTGAAGCACCGCTGGCAACGATGCCTTGCAAGGGTCACGGTGCAGCTCTTGGGAGTCGGCAGCGATGCACGTCAAGTTGTCGAAGTAGGTACGTTAAGTAAGCCAACTACACACGCATAGTCGAACAACTAAACACACCTCGGATTATGGCAGAGAAAGCAGTTTTCCAACAATTTGACAGGTTCGGCGATGGGATATGGTCAACGACGTTTGACTGGAGAGACGAGCGCGTCATGAAGTACATCCGTGCCTTCATTCAGCACGGCAAGATTGACTCGAAAAAGAACATACATCGTCTTAACGCCATCCTCACGGGCAGGCTTGTACGCAGTATCGGGTGGAAAGCTTGGTCGGAAAGCGGAGGCGATGCCGAGGTGTTCCAGGAAACCTACCTCAAATACGGTCAGTTCGTAGAGCTTGCCGTCGGCGGGATTCACAAATACAAGCCCATTGACCCTATCACCCACAGGGCATGGCAGCCTATCCCCGTAGCTGGCCGCAGGCGCAAGGCAAAGCCCCACTCTACGGCAGAAATGCGCAAGCAGGCGAGGAAGTTTGAGCGGCTGCTTGTCGAACACTTCTCTTACGTCGGACTTGGTTTCCTCGTCTATGCAGCAGGAGCCAACCGCGAGAACTATAAAGAAATTAACCGTCTGATGGGAATATCTTCAGGAAACAAAACAGTCACGATATAGCACACAATAATTATGAGTAACAAGATTGCATTAGCCACCATCCAGTTCAAGGCCGACGCAAAAGGCGCAAATGCCGCTCTTGAGTCCATGCGCCAAAGTGCAAAGGAGACAGAACAAAAAGTAGCTGACCTGCAAAAAGCCTTCGACAATGGCATAAAAACCATGAAGGATGCCAACGGCGTTGAGTTCAACGTGGCCGAGGAACTGAAACGCGCAAAGGCAGAAGCCAAGAGTTTCAACGACGGCATAGCGCAACTTATCAAAGGCGCAACGGCTCTGGAGTCCGTAGTAAAGAACATACGCCTGGGTGAGATTGAGAAGAATACCCGTGGCGAGTTGAAGGGTGCGCTTAATGCACTTGACATGCGAAGACGCAACCTCAAGGAGGAAAGCCCGGACTATGCCGAAAGGAAGAAGGACTTCGACGACGCAGAGGCAGAGATTAAGAAGCAAATCAGCCGTATCGACCATGATACGGACAGGCTATTGAAAACCCTCAGTGAAGGCGGCTCCGTTGCCAAGGAGGTTATCGACAAGGAGATGAAGGGCCTTGAAGACATACTGAAGCTTATACCCGAAACCACCGAAGAATGGAAGAAGTATGCCGCACAGCTGAAGGAGATTCGGGGGTATGTTGACGAGATGAACAAGCAGGAGCTGAAGCAGACGGCAAGCATCCTTGGCGACCAGAATCTCGGGCAATATAACGAAACCCAAATCAGAGAGGCCATCAAAGCGGGCGAACAGCTGATAAAGACTTATGAAACGGCAAGCCCAGAAGCAAAGAGGCTGGCCGAAGAGATTGTCCGCGCAGAGGAACACCTGGAACAATACGGCACAAAGGCAGAACGCGCAGCGCGTAGAGAGGCAAAGGCCGTAGAAGATGCAGCAGAGAGACGGAGGAAGTCCGACGAAATGATGCAGCAGCAGTTGCAGAAAGGAACCAACCTTACCGAAAGTGCCTTGAAGCAGCAAGAGCAATACTGGCGCAAGCTGATTGACGACCCCAAGACGGCAGCCGAAAGCCTGCAACAGTACGAGGCAAACCTTGCACATGTGAAATCCCTGCAAGAGCAGATGGCATCCGATGCCATCCGAACAAAAGGAGAGGAAGCCCTGTCTTTCTTCAGGGGAAACACCAGCGACGCAAGTGCCGATACAATTCAAACACAGGCAAAGGCATTGAAGGCATACCGTGACTCATTGCCACAGCATACGGACGCAAGCGTCATACAGGAGATTAACGGCTATATTACCCAATCCGGCGAGGCAGCGAAGATAGCTGCTGGCGAAGCGATGACTTTAGACGAGGCATTAAAGGTGTCATCTTCCGCAGGCAAAGAAGGATTCGAGGGTACACAGAAACAACTCGAACAAGCGGAGCAGGCTTTACAGAAAGCCGTTGAAAATACAAAGAAAGGCTCTTCCAAATGGAAAGAGTATAAGGCTGCGCTCAGTGCCGTTCGTCTGGAAATGGACAATGCCAGCATGACCAGTAAGCGGATGCACGCCATTCTCGGAAACCCAAGTTCGGCAAAGAACATCGGCGAGCTGAGAAATGCCGTAAAGAGGGCGGACGCAGAGCTCCGGCACATGTCAGACACCGTTGGCACCAACAATACGCAATACGAAAAGTTGGCATCATCAACCAAGAAGGCCAAGCAAGAATTAAAACGACTGGAGGAACAGAGTTCCGCATCGGGAACTGCATTTGAAAAAGCCATCTCGCGTCTGAAAACCTATGTCGGGGTCTATGTAAGTGCCGCCGTTGTCATGCAAAAAATAATTGGCACGACGGGCGACCTGATGGAGCTTTCCGATAAGATGGGCGAGGTTCGCAAGACGACGGGATTCACCGCCGACGAGGTTGGGCGGCTCACGACAGCTCTTGCAAAAATGGATACAAGAACAAGCCTTGTGGGTTTGGAAGAGCTGGCCGCAGTTGCCGGGCAATTGGGTCTTAAGACCGAACAGGATGTGCGCGGCTTTACCGAAGCGGCAAACATGCTCATGGTGGCACTGCCTGAAATGGGCAAGGAAGGCGCAACGGCCATGTTGAAGGTAGCCCTTGCTACGGGGGAGATTGAAAAGATACGCCAACAGATGCAACAAGGACTTGTGGAGGGCAGTGATGCCGTCTCGGTCGCAATGACGAAAATTGGTTCTACTATTGATGCACTTCGTGCCAATAGTGCTTCTGCGGCGCCTGCCATTACGGACTTTGTAAAGCGCGTCGGTGCTGTCGGTGTGCAGTCCGGCATCACCATTGACCAGGTGGCAGCCCTCGGTTCTACGGTGGATACTTTGGGTTTACGCGTTGAGATGTCGGCAACGGCACTCTCCAGAATGATTCCTGCCATCCGCAACAATGCGTTTGAAATAGGCAAGACGATAGGCATTAGCCAGGAGCGCATTGAGCAAATGTACAAGGAGGGTCGTGCCATGCAGGTCATCATCATGTTGTTAGAGAAGATGCGCGGCATGAGCGCGGAGGACATTGAGGGAGCGCTGAATATAGGTGGCATGGCCGAAGTGCTCAAAGCCCTTAATCAACAAGGCGCAAGAGCAGGCATTGTGTTTGCAGGACTGAGTCAGAATGTGGATGAGTTAAAGAGGCAGCTGGGAGTGGCGAGCCAGGCGTATGAGGAAAATACGGCAATCTTTGCGGAGTACACAAAGATGAATGAAACCACTGCGGCTAAATGGGCACGACTGAAAAATGATATTGAGGAGATGTTTGTCTCGGATTGGGGACAAAGGATGCTCGGCGGTGCCATTGATGCACTTCGCTCTTTTGTTGCATGGTTCAAAGAGGATGGCCCGTTAGCGAAAGGTTTCAAACTATTGATGTCCTATTTGATTGCGTTCAAGTTAGGAATAGGCAGCACGTTTGCCGGAGCTGGAGTGGCGCTAAAGAACCTCGGCATGGCTTTCGGCGCACTTGCGAATGTCGCAGGCATGGCACTCGGAAAGGTTGGTGCAAGCCTTGGTCTTGTAACAGCAAGGACACGCTTGGCTCGCATGGAGTGGAAGAAGCTGGATGCTACCGTCAAGGCTAATATATGGGGTGCCGCTTTGAGTGCTCTTGCGTATGTTGCCATGAAGTTATGGGATATTCATCAAGCAGCAAAGGAGGCAGCAGCAGAAGTTGGCCGCTTCAATCAGAAGTTAAGCGACGAAAAGAAGGTACTGGATGACCTCTTTACACCACTGAAGAACTCGAACCTTGCACAGAACGAGCGCAGCAAACTCATTACAGAAATCAACTCGAAGTATAGCAAGTATCTGGGCTACATGCTCAGCGAGACCACACAGGCCGTACAGCTTGCAGAAGCTCACGCCCTCATTGCAAAACGCATCCGCGAGGAGGCATACGAAAAGCGCATCCTCGACCAACAGAATGCAGTTTATGGCCAGTATGAGGACGAAATGAACTCAAGGTATGGCTGGTTGGAAGGTGCTGTCAGGAGAAATGCAAAAGCCAATACAGATGTTGGTGGTGTGGCCGATGCGCTGAAAGCATATATCGACAAGAATCTCGGAGAAGTGGAGAACGACTATTATATGGGTTCGCTTCGTCCCTCTAACGAGAGTGTCATCAAATTCATGGACCGCTTTGAGAACTATCTGGAGCGACTTGCTTTTGACGGAAAGATTAACAGAGACGGCATTGACGAAATCAAGAACGTTGCGTTCCAGTATTTGGACGTAGCAAAGGCCCAGGCTGTCGATATTGAAAAGGCAACAGCTAACACCCGTGCAGACCTACGCAACATACAGCGAGAAATCGGCGGCGACATCAACGCAAATCTGAATAGGCTCGTTGACAACCTCGCCAACTTCGGAAAGACAACCAACGAGCAGAGCGTACCCACTTCCATTGAACGCCAAGAACCGCCAGAGTCCAAAAAGACATGGCAGGAGCGAATGAAAGGCGAAACCTATGACTGGCTCGGCAATACCAATGCACAATCGAACATACAGATTCCTCTCCCGTCGTGGAAGCCTAATATAAATAAGGGAAACATTGAGGAAGTAAAGCAGTTTGTTGAAGCACAAGACCAACTGCGCGGCTACCTTGAAGCCAACGCCAAGGACATCGATGAGCAGACTCGCAAGACCGCCGAGATGTATTTGCTTTCAGAAGACAAAATGGAAGAACTCCGCAAACTACTACCCAAACCCACTGGCGGCGGCAGCAACAGCAATCCCTATGGTTCTGGCACCACAAATCCGACAAACTACAAGGATATGACGGCAGAATTATTAGTTCAACGCCGCAAGCAGATGAAGGATTATGTCAATGCCATTCAGACGGACAGCGATATTCCGGAAATGCTCTCGAAAGACCCTGCATTGAAACGTGCCATGCAAAACGGTTTGGCAAAAGATGCCCGTTCTGTCATCGAATGGTACAACTCTGAGCGTCTGAAGATTCAGGACGAGCTTTACAGCCGTCATCTCAATAACGAGGGCAACTGGAAAGATCCGAAGAACGGCGGCAAGTCTTGGTTCAAGCTACTGCAAATGGACTTCGATAGTTACTTGAAGATGTTGGATGCCTACTATACGGAGCGCAAGGCGAAGATTCAGGCAGCACAAACAGAGGAAGGATTGAGCGAAGAAGAGGCACAGCGGCAAATCATAGAGAACGAACAGATATGGCGACAGCGACGCATCGAGTTGGAAAGGATATATCTCGGAGAGCGCAGCGAGATAGCCCAGGACGAGGCGCAGGCAATCTTCAATATCCTCGCCCAACAGGACAAAGACACGCCGGAGATGGTGGAGAAGCTTATCGATAAGTCGCTCGGAAAGTTCAAAATTCTCGAACAGAAAGCACCAGAAATGGCGCACCGATTGGAGGCAAGTTTCATCAATGGCATCTCGCAAGACCAACTGAAATTACAGAATATTCTTGCCAAACAAATGAATGCCATACGCGACATCATTGCCAAGGAACGCCCATACGACGGTATCGCGGATAACTTGCGGCATAACCTTTCGGAGATGGGCATCCTGTTTGCCGACCTCGACAAAAAACGCCGCGAGGCAATCAAGGCGGGCAAGGAACCTGAAGACGACAAAAAACAGATAGCAGAGGAAACGCCGAAGCGCCTCTCGTTCCTTCTAAGTGAGGCCGAACACGCCTATACGCTAACAACTGAGGAGATGATGCGAAAAATTGCCGATAAGGGTATGACGGCATGGGCGGATGAGTTGCGCAACAGCCCCAAGATGCAACAAGCATTGCTGGCGCAGTTACGCTCCACATACGACAGCATCCAGGAGGCTATCAAGAAGGAGGCTTCTCTGTTGAAGAAACATGCAGAAATTCTATGGAACGATGCCGTGCTTCCCAACGGCCAGAGCATGAAAAATGCTTACGAGAGCACATTGTCTGCGCTGGGTTTGCAAGAAGACCAAGTGAAACGGGCGAACTCACTCATCGGTGCAGGCCAGGCTTCGGAGCGCGTGGCAGACAAACTCGCCATCCAGCAGATGAAGGTAAAATTAGCTATGCAGCAGCAGTATTTCGCCCTGATTCGCAAGACAGGAATGGAGCGTATTGCGCAGTTGGAAGCGGAGGGCAGTCTGGAGGATGCTGCACACCTAAAGAAGAGTCTAAGTTTGGCCCTCTCAGAAGAGCAGAAGAAGGTTGACGAGCAGCGCGTGGCTATCCAGAACCAGTTGGAGGAGAGCCAGAACAGGCTTTATACGGAATTGAAGAGCTGGGCAGAATTACTGTCAAGCAGCTTGCAGTCCGTATTCGAGGCAAGCAACGCCGGCAATGCAGAGTATTACAATGAGCGTGCGAAGTTTCAACTGACAGGCGGCAGCGGCAATACCCAACAGTACATCGTCATTGATAATGCAGGAACCAGCGACGCAACGGCGCACTACGAGACACTGACAGAGCTTGAAGCCCTTGAACGCAAGCACGAGATTGAACAGCAGAACGCGATGGCCGACGCTTGGAAAAAGGTCATGGACGACATCAACGCCAAGCTGAACGAGACCATCACAGACCAGCTCAATGCAATGCTGCAAAACCAGTCTGTTGACATGAATACGGATGCCGTGACGAAGAACACGGAGGCTTTACTCGGACTTACTGCCGTCATTAACGATAAAGGAGATTCTGGCGGGAGCGGTATTACGCCCTCTACGCCACAAGTACAAATAGACACAACAACGCCCGGGAAGAAAGCATCAATAGAAGTAGAGGGCCTTATCCCTGGAGGTATCGTTGACGAGGATTACGTTCCTGTACCGTACTCTCCTACGCAGACGGGCGACAATGGGTATCAGTTCCAGTCGCCTTGGGAAGTTCCCGAAGATGCCGGGGACAAGGTTGTTGCACCTTGGCTACAAATGGCGGAGGCAAACAAAAACGCCACCGAAACCGTCCTTGATAATCAGAAGACAGTATTGAGGGGAGAGCAGGAAACAGACAAGAAGATGACGGCCAGTGCGCAAAGCATGTATGCCAAGATGACGGCTGCCATGAATCTGTACGGCATTGCATACCAAGCCATGTCTAATGACAATCTCTCAACCGCCCAGAAATTTGAGATGATTGCCGTGCAAGCCGCAGGACAGGCCGCCATAGCTGCACTATCGGCTTCGATGTCCCAAAGCGTCGGCCAGGTTGCAGCAGAGACGCCAGCCGTTGCATCGAAAGCATGGTCACAACTCGGTCCTATTGGCGGTGCTGCTGCCGTAGCCGTGTTCACAGCCCTTATCGGCGGCTTGATTGGCTTTGCCACCAGCAAGATTGCCAAGAGCAAGAGCGAAATTGCTGCCGCCACTGGAGCCAGCGGGAACAGTGTGGCATCGGGCCGCCTTGTCACGGGTATGCTGACATACGCAGAGGGCAATGTGAATGAGTTCACAGACCCCAACACACTGACACCTGGCAGGCAGTATAATGTTGATGCCGCAGATGGCAGAACCTATCGCGCACGTTATATGGGCAAGAACCCAAGGACGCACATCACCAATGGGCCGGAGTTCCACTTGGCAGGCGAACGTGGCAGGGAAGCCATCATAGACGCTGCCACCACCAGACACATTCAGATGGACGAGGTGGGCATCTGGAGAGCCATACAGACACTCTCTGCCGGAGGTCGTATTGGCTCAAGAAAAATCCCCGGACACGGCATAGCTGCTTTTGCGGACGGCAACTTGGACGAATTGGGAGATATGGGGGCAATGGGCGGCATTGGAACTATGGGCGGCATTGACCTTGTTGCAGTACAGGCTTCGCTCGACCGCAACAGTGCAATACAAGAAGCTCTCCTTGAACGTCTCTCACAGCCTATTCAGGCAAAATTCGATGTCTATGGCAAGGGTGGCCTTGTGGATAGCTACGACACAGGCAAGAAGACAGCCCAACGCTACGGGCAGAGATACTAAGGCAATTTACGATTTGACAATTTACTATTTACGATTTAACAATTTACGATTTTATGATGGCGATTGATTTAGTGATTCCAATGGTCTTTTCACAAGACCCGCAATGGCAGGCAAGGTATGCTGCTGCCAGTGGCAACGCTTCCGCTGCCACAAAGAATGTTCGTTTCCGTTCTTGGGGAACGGAGGGACTACTCATAAGATGCTGCATGAAGTTCATGCCTTGGCTGAGAAGGATACATATCCTGCTTGCAAGCGAGAGCCAACGGAGGTATTTAGATGAAGCTATCGGGGCAAATGGGAAGGATGGAGCCGTCGGGCCAACCATCAACATTGTCTATCATCGTGAGTTTATGCCGGCGAAGCATCTGCCGTGCTTCAACATCTGCACGATTGAGATGTTCCTGCATCGCATCCCTGGACTGGCTGAACATTTTATTTACAGCAACGACGATTTCTTCCCCCTCTCTCCTTTGCAGCCGGACGATTTCTTCAGGCCTTCAGAGAAAATTGCAGGGGCATTTCTCCCCTGTCAGCACTTGGTTGAAAGACCCTACCCTGACAATCCGAACATCTTCAACCAGTTTGTGCAGAATGGCTTGAACATGATTGCCGCAGACTTCGGCAAGCAATACACGGACACATGGCTCAGGGGCGGCCATTCCATGCAGCCCATGCTCCGCACGGCAGTAGAGGAAGTTTGCATACGTCATGCCGACCGCATCAGCAGGAGCTTCACGTTTGACCGAACCGAGAACAACTTCAATCAGTATATATTTGCTTTCTACCAATACCTGAGCGGAAAGTATGTTGACTATGAAGCACGACATGCCTATGTGGGGCCTAAAGTGCCGACACAAGAGGTGGAGGCATACCTTCGCTCTCCAAACCCAGGCATTGTCTGCCTCAATGACAACGAGTGTATTGCAGACTGGAAACAGAGGGCGGCCATCGTCCGCAGGGAGATTGAAGCAAGGCTGGAAAGGTGAGGAGAAAGGGAACGCTTCCCTACCCTATCCGTGTAAAAGGCGCAAACCATAACAAAAGACATTCTCAACAAACGAAATTGTTGTTAAGGTGTTCACAAATTCCGCACATATGATAGACGTTCTAATCATTCATTACAACACTCCAGAGCTGACAGCCGCCACCATTAACTCGCTATGGAAGCATACGCCAAATGCGCGGGTGACGGTGTTCGACAACAGCGACGACAGGCCATTCTCCCCGATTGGACTGGATAGGCTGAATAAGCCAAACAGAGGAAACGAACTCTTTACCCTCGTTGATAATACACACGGTCAGATTGTCGATTGGGACCAGTGGTTAATGCAGTTCCCAAACAAAATGCCCTGCCCAGAGAACAATTGGGGTAGCGCGAAGCATTGTTATTCCGTGGAAATAATGATGGACATATTTCCAGACGGCTTTGTCCTTATGGATAGCGATGTCCTTATCAGGCGTGATATAAGGGAGATTATCGACCCGTCCGTAGCATGGATCGGCGGTGTGCATGTCAACACAAAAAGATATGGTGTCAGCATTCCGCGTATCACTCCCTTCATCTGCTGGATAAACACACCTATCCTTCGGCAGCACGACATCCGATACTTCAATCCTGACAAGATGTGGAAGCTGCATACGGCCAGCCCGCAATGTTGGTACGATACAGGCGCATGGCTGCTCGAAGCGTGCAACAATGCCGGAGTTACAGGAAAGAGGATAAGGTTAGGAGACTATGCCGAGCACTACGGCGGCGGCTCATGGAGGAAGCATACACCAGAATCATGGCTTGGCAAGTTCCGCTCACTATGGGAACCAGTAAAGCCGTTGCGCAAGGCCGATGGGACGGAGGTCAAATATACGGTACTGTCTTATATCTTCAACAACTACGAGCAAGTGCATGAGGTCGAAGAGAAGGATCCAGAAGCAGACTACGTTCTTGTGACGGACAATCCCTTGCTTCACAGCGACACATGGCGCGTTGTCGTCGATGAGATGCCAGGACTCGATGCGATTGAGAAAATGTACGCGGTTCGCTACCATCCCTTCCGTTATGTCGGCACAGAGTTCGTTGTGCGGCTTGACGGTGCTATCGGCATTAACAAACCGCTCCTGCCGATTATAGAGGAAATGGAAAGAGGGGGCTATGACCGAATGTTGATGATACACCCCCGCCGGAACACCATGCCTGACGAGTATGGCGTATGGGTGCGCAAGCGCAACTACCCGCAGGCAAGTGCCGCTCATATCCTCTCCAAGATGCAGCAGGCAGGTTACGACCTGCACTATCGCGGCCTGTTCCAGTCCTGCTTTGAGGTTGTGCGCAACAATGAGGTAAACCATGACGTAAACAGCATGACGTTCCAGCTGCTGCACGACCTTACCCCCGACGGACACATTGACCGCATCGACCAGACGCTGCTATCGTATGTCGTCAACCATCACTTTGCCGAGCGACTGAAGGTGTTGCCTGTATCGGAAAGCATCGTTACCGACGGAAACCTGATGACATGGTACAAGCACAACTCGTTCTTGCCTAATCACTCGCGCCAGACAACCGCCCCGATGATGTTCAACAGGCCGTGCGTGACATGGGCGCATGATGTCCCTCGCTATACCGTACTGACCTACATCTTCGGCGACTATGAGCAGGTGCATGAGATTGAGGCGAAAGACCCCAATGCAGACTACATTCTCGTTACCGACAATCCTTCGCTGCGTAGCGACACATGGCGCATCGTGCTCGATGAGATGCCGGAACTCAGTGTGATGGAGAAATGCTATGATGTGCGCTATCATCCCTACCGCTATGCAAAGACGGAGTTGTGCATCAGGCTTGACAGTTCGATTGGCATCAAAGGTTCTTTGCGGCCTTTCATAAGGAGAATGCAGGACGGCCAGTATGACCGTTGCCTTATGGTTCATCCGAGCCATCTGACTATGCAGGAAGAGTACGATGCTTGGATTGGCTTAAAAAACTATCCAAAGGAGTATGCAGACCACGCTCTCGCAACGCTGCAACGCCTTGGCTATGACATGCAGTACAAAGGCCTGTTCCAGGCGTGCTTCGAGGTGGTGCGCGACAATAGGGTAAACAGCGAGATTAACGAACAGACATTCCAGCTGCTTCACGGCTTTGCTCCTGACGGGGAAATAGAGCGCATAGACCAGACGCTCCTTTCGTATGTTGTCAACCTGTACTTTGCGGAACGCCTGAAGGTGTTGCCTGTACCCGAAAGTGTTGTCGGCTCTGACTTGATGACATGGTACTGGCACAACTCAGTCAAGGCGAAGCGTCTCAGGGAACCCATCGCCCCCATTATGTTCAACAAACCCTGTGAGACATGGATGCCATAAGACAGAAATACGCATTTATAACATGATAGTGACGCGGAACGCTGCATTTCCCCGCCTGCCCTTGACGAAAGCCTCCTTATGACTTAAATTCGGGTATCACAACAAAAAAGAAACGCCATGTTCATCACACAACAAAACGAGATTATTTCTCTCATGCCTACAGCACGATGGGACCGTCCCTCACAACTCTTCGGCTATCTGGAGGAAGAGGAACGTATAGCGCTTGAGCCGCTTCTTGGTACGGATTTGTACGAGTATCTTTGCACGGAGTACGAGCGGCTGATTGGGAAATATACCGATATTACATCAACCACCATACGACCCACCAAAAAGGCAAAGACCAATCCGCAGCTTCCTTATGCCGATGTAACGGAGCGCCTGGATGCTTTGCAGGTACAGATGGCACCCAAGCCGGCTTCGCCTACATCGTCAACTTCCAGTTCATCATCGAGCAGTTCCGATGTTGAAGAATTCAGCACGGTATCTGACGGCGACATGGCTGCTATCAGGCTCATCCGTATCTGTCAGCAAATCGAGTTTTACAAAATGCTCAGCCACAAGGCAGGCTTGCTGACGGTATCATTCAATGAAGGTGGCGGCATGAATACTGTGTCTGCCGACAACTACGAGCCTGCCGATGCCAAGCGCATGGAGCACCTGGTCAAAGATGCCTATATGAGCGCAGGCAGAGCCATAGACACCCTCCTACTCTATCTCGAAGCCGATGCCAAAGGCAGCAAGAGGTTCACGGAACGCTGGAGCAAGGCAGACGCTTTCTATCTGCATAAGGATCTGCTTTTCCAGACAGCCCGCGTATTGAACGAATATCTTGACATAAAAGGCGAACGCATGGCGTATATATCGCTTGTGCGCGACATTCGATTCTGTCAGGGTACTTATCTGAAGCCAAGAGTGGGCATGAAGCTCCTACAAGCCGTTGTTGCCTTTGCCAATGGGGTGAGAGATAATGATGGCAGCGCATCATCTTATAACGATGTCATGCAGGAACTCCTATCGTTGCTGAGAACTGCCCTTGCTTTCTATGTGGAAGCCCGCCGCACGTCATTGGAACCTGCCAAGGACAAGCTTGCACGGAGGGACAGCATGGCAGATGCACAGCAAGCGATGGCCTCTGCGTGTGACTATATCGAGGACAACCTCGAAATGCTTGGTGATGTTGCCGTAGGCAGTCCAATATATAAAAGTGTACGCGCACGCGAGGAAGAACTTGCCAAGTACGCGGCTGACGAAGCAGCGGCTAAAGAACGCCAGCGCAAGGCAGCCAGGGAACGCAACAACCGAAAGCTGTTCACGGCCTTTCCTGTCACCCACCGTCCGGCAGACTATAACAAATGAGCACCTTAAACACGTTTTTGTACTTACTTTCTGTTTCAATTTATAGGAGAGCTGCGATGTGAATCGCGGCTCTTTTGCTTCCCTGTAATGTTGCAACATTGCAACACGATAAAGCTATAACATAACGATGTTAAAACATTGTAGAATCGTTTCTATGTCGTGTTACAAATATGTTATGTAGCATAGTTGTAGCATTTTTGCACCAAAATGTTTTGCTGTTACAGCAGAAAGATGTACTTTTGCACCAGCTACAACAAAAAATAAGTAAATCTCTCCGTTTTTACATTGCCTTGTTTGCAACCCCGCAACTATGTATAGCGTTAGCTTTGCAACATGGTAACTAAGTGACAGAGACGTGTTGCAATGTCATAGTGTTGGCGTGCCGTTGTTCTGCAATGTTGCAGCACAACAAAGGAACGTATAAACATAGTGACAAAGCTGCAATACGACAATGGAACACAGTAATAATGGAGTATAGTTACAACTAAACGAAACCGTATTATGAAAGGTAAGAATG
>JAFXZK010000002.1 GCA_017541265.1 Bacteroidaceae bacterium
GGGCGCTTTCCGCTCGATGTACTGTCCCGACGAGTTGCCCTTGGCAGCCGACGGCACGACACCCATTAACCGCCTCTTCATCAACAAGGGCACGTTCGGCGGCTTCGGCGGCAACACCCCCGACATTACCTTCGAGGGCGATGCCGAGATACTGGACGGGACGGGAATACAGCCCCCCTCCATCTCCCCCGAGGGGGAGGGTTGCTTCTTCGACCTCGACGGGCGCAAGCTCCAGGGCAAGCCCTCGCGCGCGGGCGTGTATATATATAATGGTAAGAAGTTAGTGATAAAATAAACTAATACACATGACGACCCTCACAAACCTCCCATTTGGTGGGCTTTTCAACATCCTATGCCGCGTGAGCCTCAATCCTATGCCGCGTGAGCCTCAATCCTATGCCGCGTGAGCCTCAATACTATAGGTTGTGAGCCTCGAAGCCATAGGATGTGAGAACGGAAGCCTAAGGGTGTGTTTTGCAAACAAAGAAAACGGATAATATGAAAAGGTTTTTCTCTTTGACATTCGCCCTCCTGTGCATGGTCGCACAGGGGGCTTTGGCACAGACCTCCGGCTATCCGGAGTTGGACGACATGGTGCCAGTATGGAAGGCAGCCCAGCAGACCACTTTCGGCTACCCGGCCAGCCAAAATTCGCTGTTAGCCCATTTCTACGAATGGTATGTGGCATCAGGGATGGACGTGGTGAACCTCAACAATGCGGGCGACCCGATGACCGACGAGCCTTCCACTCTATCGACCCAAAAGTTCGAGCGCCAAGTGATAGAGTTCTTCGCACCGCTATATGACTTCTCCCTGGATGATGTGTGGGGGATTGTGACGCACAGCGGAACGGACGGCAACAACCACGGCATCTATTTCGGTGTCAACTATCTGCGCAATAAGACGCAGATGGAGCCGGTGCTCTATGTGAGCGACGAGGCTCACTACTCGAACATGCGCCTGGCCCATCTGCAGAATTTGGAGATGCGCCTCGTGGCAAGCGACAGCATGGGGCGTATGATTCCCGACTCGTTGGAGAAGGTGTTGGTGACCTCCCGTCCCGCGCTGATGGTTTATGCGATGGGTTCGACCTTCAAAGGTGCCATCGACGACCAGAAAGCGCTTAATGCCGTGCTCGATGCACATCCAGAGATACCGTGTGTCTATCGCCATGTGGATGCCGCGCTCTTCGGCGGCTATCTGCCTTTTACGCCCTATAGGAGCCTGGTCAGCCGCGACACGATGCGCTACGAGTCCATCGCCGTCAGCGGACATAAGTTCTTCGGAATCGACTCGCCTTGCGGCTTGTTCATATGCACACGCGATGTGTACGACAAACAGGTGGACTACAACGTAACCTATCTGAACAGCAACATGCGCATGATCAACTGCTCACGCGACGCACTGGACCCGCTCAAGTTCTGGTGGCTCATCAAGTACCACGGCTATGAAGGCTGGGTGTATCAGGCTGACCAGCTGTTCCATCAGAGAGACTATCTCAAGCATCAACTGGACTCCATCGGTTGGCCGTGTTGGGTGAACGACTACAGCAACACGGTGTTCTTCCGCCGTCCCTCGCAGCAGGTGGTCAGCAAGTACACCTTGGCGCAGGGCTATGACGAGCGTTTCGGCGGCGACTTGGCACATGTGGTAGTGATGCAGCATGTCTCGAAGGAGAAAATCGATATGTTCATCGCCGACTTGACAGAGGAGCAGGGCGTCTCTGTTTCCTGGGATTCCCTCTTTGTCGATAAAGTCAGGGCATGGCGCGACGGCGACGGCAATATCGAGCATGCTGGCAATACCAGAGACGGCATCACCGTCACCTTCGACGGTCCCGGGAAATACTGCGGGTTCTCTTACGGCGAAATCTATTTTTACAAGGCCGACGCAAAGCTGACCTTTACCTCCACCGTGGGGAATATATCACGCATTGAGATTTCGGGCACACAGGTCAGGACAGCATATCCTGACGGCTGGACATGGATACCCGAACAACAGGTTGACGTTAGCCAATACCGTGGCAAACTCATCTGGGAGGGTACACCGGCTGCTTCCGTAGTTATGAACGGCAGCGATGAAACGATAGACATCAAAGATATTTCCAAAATAGTCTTCACCATCAATGGCAAGCCGACCGCTATCCGCAACATCAGCCAGGGGCAAAGTCAACCCCGAAAACTGATGAAGGACGGTCAACTGCTCATCAGACACAATGATAAAACCTACAATGCCGCCGGCATTGAAGTTTACTAACAAATAAGAAATGAAAGCTAAACTATTCACTTTATTGGCAGCACTGAGAGAAATGAAAAAGAATATACTATGGATGCTGACCGCCATCCTGACTTGCGGTCTTGGGCTGACATCGTGCAAAAACGAAAATAATTATGTGGCGCCGCCGGCGGACGAGGTGGAAGTGCTGCTGCAGAAGATGACGCTGCGCGAAAAAGTAGGCCAGATGTTCTATATCCGTCTGGAGTCGCTTGACCCGTCGATAGAATGGACCACATACGACGACCTTGCGAATATCAAGATTCTGGAAGTGACGGAAAACATAAAGCGTACGAACGAGAACTATCCCGTGGGCGGCATTATTCTCTATGCCTGGAATATCGAGGATGAGGCGCAGCTGTCCCGCATCATCCCGCAAGTACGCGCACTGAACGGCTCACCCTTGCTCTGCATCGACGAGGAAGGAGGCCGTGTGTCGCGCATTGCCAACAACCCGAACTTCAGTGTCAAGAAATACGAGTCGATGGCCTCCATCGGTGCTACTGGCGACCCGCAGAACGCCTACGAATGCGGCAACACCATCGGCACTTACTTGAAGCGCTACGGCTTTGACATTGACTTCGCTCCCGTGGCCGACGTGAACACCAATCCCGAGAACATCGTCATCGGGGCTCGTGCCTTCAGCGACGACCCTGCCGTGGCGGCCCCGATGGTGACAAGCTACCTGCAAGGCCTGAAAGATGCGGGCATCACGGGCTGCATCAAGCATTTCCCCGGCCATGGCGACACGACTGCCGACACGCACACGGGCTACGCGCAGTCGCTGAAGACTTGGGACGAGATGAAGGCCTGCGAGATGGTAACCTTTAAGGCGGGCATCCAGTGGGGCTGTCAAATGATTATGACGGCACATATCGGTGCGCCCAATGTCACGGGGTCCGACATCCCCAGCACTATGTCGCCCATTGTCTTGAAGGACAAACTGCGCGGTGAGCTGGGCTATCAGAATATCATCATCACCGACGGTATGGAGATGGGTGCTATCACTCAGCAGTACACCAGCGCCGAGGCCGCTGTAGGCAGCATACAGGCGGGCGTGGACATCGTCCTTGGTCCCCGCTACTTCACCGAGGCCTTCGATGCTGTGATGAAAGCCGTGAACGACGGCACAATCAGCGAAGAACGCATCAATCAGAGTGTGCGACGCATCCTGAAACTCAGATTAGGAATGAAGAGATGAGATTCACGACTATGAAAACTACAAAGCTATAAAAGAAAAAAATGAAAAAGAAGTCTCTTCCAATAGTTTGTGCGGCGTTTGTAGTGGTCGCGATGACGATTCAGTTCATCGTGTCGTATAGCCGTGAGAAGAAAGAACTGGTGAGTCAGATTGAGTACAAGATCGAGCTGGCGCACAAGGACTTTATCTTTGAGGTGTACGACGTGGTGGAGGCAACGGAAAATATTGCGCGATTCTTCCCGGAGTTTTCGGCTAATCCAGAGGATTTATACGCATTGGTAGAGACGGTGATTTCGCATTTCCCGGATTTGTACTGCTGCTATGTGGCTTATGTGCCTAAATATGCGCCTAAGAAGGGTCAGTTGTTTGCACCTTGTGCGTTTCGCATGGGAAAAGATACGATTCAGACGTATGATTTCGGAAAGCGTGTCCCTTACTTAGAGCGCGACTGGTACAAAGGTGCGTTGGAGAGTGAGGATAATGATTATTGGAGTTTGCCGTACAACGACAGCGACCATGAGGATCCTATCTTCACGCATTCACAGAAGGTGTTTGACGACAACGGCAAGTTGGTAGGTGTGGCGGGAGCGGACTGCACCTTGGAATGGACGAAACAGTTGTTGGAGGATGTTATGCCGTACGACGATGCGGTCTGCCAACTTTTCAATAAGGATGGAACGCTCATCGTGGCATGTGGTAATGTAGAACACATCAATGATATGATTGTGTGTAAAAAGCAACTTTCTCCGACGGATATGTGGTTGGTGATTGGTGTGCCTAAGCATCATATAAGCGAAGCCATCACCGGCATCAGTTTAATCACGCTTTTGGTGTTGCTGAGCGGCATATTGTTTGTCGGACTGCTGCTGCGCCATATCAAAAAGGAACACGATGCGTTCGTACGCGTGGAGACGGCGAGCAAGGTGATGGAGAAAGAGTTGCAGATTGCCAGCGGGATTCAACTCGGCATGCTTCCGAATAAAGGTGAAAGGTTAAAGGTGGAAGGTGAAAGGGAAGACGTGCAAGTGGAGGCGAAGTTGATACCGATGCGGGAAGTGGGAGGTGACTTGTATGACTATTTCCGCAAGGGGGAGGATCTGTTCTTCATCATCGGTGATGTGAGCGGTAAAGGCGTACCGGCGGCGATGTTCATGAGTGCGACCGTCAACCTGTTCCGTTCCGCCGTGCAACGCTTGAAATCGCCCATGACCATTATGGAAGACATGAACAGGGTGCTGAGCGAGAATAACCCGAGTTTTATGTTTGTCACCGCCTTTATCGGTCGGTTAAATGTGCCAACAGGCGAACTGCTCTACTGCAATGCGGCACACTGCAAGCCGATAAGGGTGAGAGGGGTAGAGGTGAGAGAATTAGAGGTTGTGCCGAATATACCGCTGGGATTTGATGCGAAGTTCCGATTTGCAGAGCAGGGTGTGCTGTTAGGTGAAGGAGATTCAATTGTACTCTATACGGATGGTATCACGGAGGCGCGAAACGAGAAACGGAGGATGTTGGGTTTTGTACAGTGGAGTAAAATAATAGTAAGAGTTAATAGATTAGAGGATGAGAGGATGAGTGGATTCGGGGAAAGACTCTTGGCGGAAGTGAAAATGTTTATCGGGAAGGCAGAACAGACGGATGATATCACGCTGATGACGATTCGAAAGACCTGTACCGTGAAACCGCTTATGTTACGGGTTGAGAACCGAATGGAGTGTTGGCCGGAACTGCGGGCAGCATTGCATGACTACGGTCTTTGCGCAGGTATGGAACTGCGGGCACAGAAGAAGATCGAAGTAGCTATCGAAGAAGCGGTGGCGAATATCGTCAAGTACTCGCAAGCGGAGTGGATGGAATTAGGGGTTAGAGTATTGGTGGATGAGAAGATTCGCGGATTAGAGGTGACGCTGCGGGATAATGGGGTAGCTTTTGACCCTACAAAGCAGGCAGAGGTAGATATCGAACAGGCTATGGCAGATCGACAGATAGGCGGTTTGGGAATCGCTTTATTACGTAAGATAGCAGATGAAGTGCATTACAGTCGTACGAACGAAATAAACGAATTAACAATACTTAAATACTTATAAACTATGCAAGTGAACATTCAACCGAACGGACAGGAGATGACCGTTCAACTCATCGGAGAATTAGACACGATGGCAACTACCGAACAGGCAGACGAGTTACAACAAGTACTGAACATCGCCGATAAGGCACTTCTCATTGATTGCAGCGAGATGGAGTATATCTCCTCCGCTGGTCTGCGTTTCTTCATGCAACTAAAGCGTGAAAGTGAAGCAAAGGGCGGTTCAATCCGCATTGCTCATCTGAACGAAGATGTAGCCGACATCTTCAGCATGAGCGGTTTTCAGAATATCTTTACAATTGAAAGTTGAAAATTGAAAATTGAACTTTTGGAGCAGCGAGAGCAATAACAAGCTCGCTTGATTATTGCCGAGTCGTGACAAAAGTCAACGAAGTTAAAGTTGAATGCCATGAGAAGTCCGTTGAGTCAAGCGCAGGCAGGTGTCTATTATGCTTGCGAGACAACCGTCTCAGACGAGTATAACTACCAAAATACAGTCCTCTTCACCTTACCGGAAGATGCGGATTTGGTGCGGTTGCAGCAAGCCGTGCAGGGTGCATTGTGCGCTCACCCGTATTTAGGCAGTCGTGTGGTGGTGAATGAAGAGGGAGTGCCGGAGATAGAGAGTGCTGATGAAGGTGCAGAGTTTCGAGTTGAGAGATTAGAGGTGACTGAGGAAGAGTGGAAGGCTGTGCAAAAGACGTTTTCGCAGACCATGGATGTCCACGGAGAGAAGTTGTATCGCACGGAAATTTATAGTGTCAAGGGCGGCAAGAGTTATCTCTACATTGACTTGCATCATGTATTGACGGATGGATTTTCGTTGACGTTGCTGTTGCGTGAGATTGAGCGGGTTTATAATGGGAAGAAACCTGCGGGTGAGATGATGGACGGTGTGGCTATCGCCAATGAAGAAGCAGCTCAACGGGCTGACGAGACGCTGATGAGTGAAGCTAGGGAGTGGTACGCGAAGACTTTCTGCGACGCTGCGGATACCGACTCGCTGCCTATACCGGAAGCCATAGCCGAAAGTAAAGAATCGAAAGTCGAAAGCCGGTATCAGTTCTTCCCATTAAGCGTGAGCAAGGAAGAGGTGCAGGCTATTGTGAAGCGTTTCGATACCAAGGAGAGTGTCATCATGCAAACGGCATTTGCGCAGTTGTTGGCGACCTATAGTGCCGAAGAGAAAGCCTCGTATTGCACGGCATTCTGGGGACGTACCGACCGCCGCACCTTGGGTGCCATCACGATGATGGTGCATACCTTGCCGGTGTTCATGCAGACGAAAGCCGATACACCGATTGCCGAAATGCTGAGAGGCATGGAGGAACAATTGCAGTTGACGCAGAAATACCAGTATTACGCATATCCCGACGCGGTGCGTGATTTAGGGCTAAACAACCAAGTCATGTTCGTCTATCAAGGTTCTGTGTTGAACGACAAACGCGGTCTGTGTTTAGGAGGGACCATGGCAGCTTATACCGACCTGCGTCGTCCTACGCCAGGTTGGAAACTAAGCGCAGAACTTTTTGAGACGGCCGACCAGTATGCCCTCAAACTCGGTTACAGCACTGTTGACTATTCGGAGGCGTTCTTGAATCAGTTGGCTGAGGCCTATAGCATGATTCTTCGTTCGATGGTGACGGCAGAGCGTGTGTGTGAACTCGAATACTGCTCTGAGTCGCAGTTGAAGTGGTTGGATGCGCGCAATCCGAAAGACCCGAAAGCATCAGAGGGTAGTCTGATAGCCCGCTTCAAGCAACACGTAGCGGAACAACCGAACGCAATCTGTGTGGTTGCAGGTGACAAACGACTGACGTATGCGGAAGTGGATAAACTCTCCGACACGCTCGACCCGCAATACACCGAACGCTGCGGCGAACATGTAATCGGTTATTCGGTCCCGCGCAACGAGCAGATGATTATCGTGCCGCTGGCGATTGCCAAAGCCGGTATGACTGCCCTTCCGTTGGATAGCAGTTATCCGGCGGAGCGCTTGGATTACATGCGTGCCGATGCTGCTCAATACGAAGGCGGTGATGCGTTTATATTGCTCTACACCTCCGGCACAACGGGTACGCCAAAAGGCGTGATGCTGAGTGAACAGAATATCTTGACGTTCTGCGATTTCCATGCCAAACATATTGGCTTGACGTCCGAGAGTCGTTACGCTACCTATGCGGGTTATGGCTTCGATGCCTTCATGCACGACCTCTGGGGGTGTCTGATTGCCGGAGCGGCGATGTATGTTATCGGTGACGATATCCGTTTTGACCTTGATGCCATCCACGAATTTATTTTGCGTGAGCAGATTACGCATATCTTCATGACCACCCAAGTGGCGACACAACTCGTACAGAACTTCCCCGACATCCCGTGCTTGCAGCATCTGGGCACCGGCGGAGAGAAACTGATGTCGCTCGAACCGCCAACCTACCGTTTGTTGAACGGTTACGGTCCGACAGAATCGACGGTGTATGTCTGCAGTTATTGGGTAGAGAAGAAAGAACCGAACATCCCAATCGGTCACTCGAACGACACGGCGCAGCTGTTCATCGTCAATAAGTACGGCAAACGAGTACCTTGGGGTGCAGCAGGCGAACTGCTTGTGGCAGGTCCGCAGGTGGGCCTCGGTTATCTCAATCAACCGCAGAAGACCGCTGATGTCTTCGTGGAGTGGGATGGTAAGCACGTCTATCGCACCGGCGATATTGTTCGGTACCGTTATGATGGTGAGATTGAGTTCGTGGGCCGAAAGGACGGACAGGTCAAGATTCGCGGTTTCCGTATTGAGCTCAAAGAGGTGGAAGCGGTCATTCGTCAGTTCGAAGGCATCAAAGATGCAACGGTACAGGCGTTCGACTATCCAAGTGGAGGCAAGTTTATCGCAGCGTATATCGTCAGCGATCAGAAGGTCGATATCCAGGCGCTTAATGCGTTCATCATGGATCAGAAACCGCCGTATATGGTACCAGCCGTGACGATGCAGATAGACGCTATCCCGCTGAACCAGAATCAGAAAGTGAACAAACGCGCCCTGCCGGAACCGAAGGCCCAGACAGACGATACACTCAAAGAGGCGGCTCCGCTGAACGTGCTGGAGGAACAGTTGGCAGACATCGTAGCAGATATCGTCAATAACCACGATTTCGGTATCACAACTGACCTCAGGTATGTAGGACTTAGTTCCATCTCTGCTATCAAACTCGCGACACAAGTCTATAAGCGTTTCGGTGTTCAACTCGATGCCAAACTGCTCGTCAAAGGTGCTAATATCCAAACGATAGAGAATGAGATTTTGAAGGCGATGTTGGGCGGCAATCGAGATACCGTGATACCTGAATCCCGTGATACCGAAAATGACTTGACAGTGCCTTATCCCCTCAGTCACGCGCAAACAGGTGTTTATTTTGAGTGCATGAAGAATCCCACTTCGACGCTGTATAACATCCCGATGCGTGCGCGTCTGCCGTTGGAGATTGATGATGAAGCATTGCGTGCGGCGGTCACACAAGTGGTGAATAATCACCCCGAACTGTTTGTACATTTCCGCACCAACGACACTGGCGTAGAGCAAGTGGTTGATAATAGTTTAGAGTTTAGAGTTGAGAGTTTAGAGAAGAAAGAAGATGAACTTGATGCTTTCCGTGCCGAGTTCGTGCGGCCGTTCAACTTGAGCAAGGACCTGCTGTGCCGGTTCAGCATTGTGCGTACGGAGCAGGCTTTGTACCTCTACTGCGACATGCACCACCTCGTTTGCGACGGTGCGTCGTATGATGTGTTCTTCAATGAACTTTGTACATTGCTCGACGGTGGCACTATCGACAAGGAGATGTGCAGTTATGCGCAGTTTGTGGCGGACGAACAGGCAGCGGAGAAGGGCGAGGAATACGCTGCAGCGAAGGATTTCTTCCATTCGCAGTTGGCACAAGTGGAAGGTGCGACAGAAGTCCCCGCTGACTTGACGAACCCGAAAGACGGTGAGATTGGTCAGGTCTATGCCCCGATGGATATCAAGGCCGCTGAAGCCTTGGCACAAAGGGCAGGCGTCACTCCGGCCGGTGCAACCCTCGCAGCAGTGTTCTACACCCTTGCGCGTTTTACGAACACGGATGATTTGTGTATCACCACCATCTCCAATGGCCGCAGTAACCTCAAAATGGCGAACACTATCGGTATGATGGTGAACACGCTTGCGCTGAGCAGCAAGATAACAGACCAGACCGTCGAGGCTTTCGTCCGCGAGACGGGTGAGCATTTCGAGCAGACACTTGCACACGAGAACTACCCGTTTGCACAGGTTGCTGCTGACTACGACTTGACGGCAGAGATTATGTTTGCCTACGAACTTGGCGTGCTGTCTGAGTACAAAGTCAACAGTCAAGCGATTGCGACGGAGAACATGGAGCTGAACGTGCCGAAGTTCAAGATATCGTTCTATATCATAGAGGTGCACGGTCAGCCGAGCGTTGCAATCGAGTACGACAACGGTCGGTATAGTCGTGAGTTGATGCAGTCGCTGGCACAATCGGTGAGCAATGCCGTGAGTGCTTTTGCCGCTCAGCCGACAGCTGCTTTGCGTTCCGTCTCGCTGATGGACGAAGCGCAGACGAAACTGCTGGACAGCTTCAACGAGACGACGGTTCCATACGACAACACGCAGACCATTCTCTCGCTCTTCAAGGCACAAGTCGCCAAGACCCCTGATGCGCTTGCGCTCGTCTTTCGTGACAAGCGGTTCACCTATCGCGAGGTGGATGAGATTTCCGACCGCATTGCCGCAGGTCTGCACCCCTCGACGAACGTGATTGCCATCAAGGTGCAGCGCAGCGAATGGATGGTATTAGGCGCGCTAGCAGTCCTCAAAACCGGTTGTGCGTACCTGCCGCTCGATCCGAGTTATCCGGAAGAGCGACTTAGCTACATGCAGCAAGATGCCAACAGCTGTATGCTGCTGACGGAGAAAGAGCTCGAAGAGCTTCAGAGTAATCAGATTATTCAGAATAATCAGAATACTCTGAATGCTCTGAGTACTCTGAAGCCCTCGGACCTTTTCATCCTCCTCTACACTTCCGGTTCGACGGGCGTGCCGAAAGGTGTTATGCTGGAGCACGGAAACCTCGTGGCGTTCTGTCATTGGTATCAGCGGTATTACGACTTGCACACGGGACATAAAGTGGCGGCATACGCAAGCTTTGGTTTCGATGCCTGTATGATGGACCTCTATCCTGCGCTGACCTGCGGTGCGGCGGTGTATATCGTGCCGGAAGATCTGCGTCTGAACTTGCCTGAACTGGGTCGTTATTTCGATGCTGAAGGTATCACGCATTCGTTTATGACGACGCAAATCGGGTACCAGTTTGCCACCAATGTCGAGTGTCATTCGCTCCAACATCTGTCGGTGGGCGGTGAAGCCCTCTCGGCACTCAATCCACCGACGGATTATAAGATGTACAACGGATATGGTCCGACGGAGTGCACCATCTTCACGACCACCTATCTGCTGCAAGAATACGAACAGCATATCCCGATTGGTAAACCGCTGGATAACCTGCAATTGTTCATCATGGATACCAACGGTCAGCGTCTGCCGTTCGGTGCTACGGGTGAGCTATGGGTAAGCGGCCCACAAGTGGGTCGGGGTTACCTGAACCTGCCCGAAAGGACTGCCGAGTCCTTCGTCACGCGCAACGGTCTCCGCTTCTATCGTACTGGCGATATCGTGCGTTATCTGCCGGACGGCAATATCCAGTTCGTAGGTCGTCGGGACGGACAGGTGAAGATTCGCGGTTTCCGTATCGAACTCAAGGAGGTGGAAGCCGTGATTCGTCAGTTCGTAGGCATCAAGGATGCCACCGTTCAAGCTTTCGACTATCCGAATGGCGGTAAGTTCATTGCTGCTTATGTTGTTGGTGACCAGCAGATTGACGTAGCTGCGCTCAACGCTTTCATTCGCGAACGCAAACCGCCTTATATGGTGCCGTCAGCCACGATGCAGATTGACGTTATCCCGCTCAACCAGAACCAGAAAGTGAATAAACGCGCTCTGCCTGCACCGAAGATTCAGGCCGACGACCACGACTACGTAGCACCTGCCAACGACACCGAGAAACTGTTTGCGGACATCTTCGCGTCGGTTCTCTCGCTTGATAGGGTAGGGGCAACGGACAATTTCTTCGAGCTGGGCGGTACGTCGCTCATGGTGACGCGCGTCATCATCGAAGCCGACAAAGCGGGTAAACATATCGCGTATGCCGACCTCTTTGCCCACACCACGCCGCGTGCGTTGGCGACCTTGGTGGACGGACAGAGTGCCGTAAACGAAAGTGAGACCGTGGACCGCGAGATTACCGAGTTCGACTATACCGCTATCAACAAACTGCTGCAAGCTAACAGCCTCGAATCGTTCAAGGCAGGCGAGCGACAAGAGCTGGGCAACGTCCTGCTCACCGGTGCAACTGGATACTTAGGAATACATGTGCTCAAAGAATTGATTGATTCCGACGCCAAGACCATCACCTGTCTCGTGCGCGGAAAGAGTCAGGAAGATGCCCAGCGACGTGTACGCAACCTGCTGTTCTACTATTTCAGCCGCCGTTTCGATGAGCTTTTCGGCACACGTATCTTTGTCGTTCAGGGCGATGTGACACAGGATATTGCAGCTGTGGCCGGCGATTTCGTCGCCGGCATTGATACAGTCATCAATTGCGCTGCAAACGTAAAGCATTTCTCGAAGGGTACGGACATTGAGGATGTCAACATCGGCGGAGCACAGCGTTGTGTCGATTTCTGTTTGCAGACTGGTGCGGCACTCGTTCATGTATCGACGACTTCGACCGGTGGCGTATGGATTGGTGGCAACCTGCCGGCACCGGTACTCACGGAGCAGAACATCTGGTTCGGGCAGTATCTCGGCAACCAATACATGCACTCCAAGTTCCTCGCTGACCGTCTCATCCTTGATGCTGTGGCAACGAAGGGCCTCCGGGCAAAGATTATGCGAGTGGGCAACCTTGCGGCACGTAGCTACGACGGCGAGTTCCAGGTGAACTTCTCCACGAACAGCTATATGGGTCGTATCAAAATCTTCAACATGCTCGGCTGCTGTCCCTTCGACCAGTATGACCAGCCTACGGAGTTTTCGCCCATCAACGAGACCGCCCGCGCAATCGTCCTGCTCGCCACGACACCGAAGGAGTGTACCGTCTTCCAGCCGTATAGCACGCACACGCGCTTGTTAGGTAATGTGCTGCAGGTACTGGATAAGCTCGGCACGAAGATGCAGTTCGTGGAACCCGAAGCCTTCGGTATGGCAGTACAACAGGCGGCGTTAGACCCGACCAAAGCGTCCTTGCTCACCACGATGCTCGCTTATCAGAACATCGCCCATGGGCAGCCGACGCAGATTGTGGACCGCAACAACGCCTACACCTCGCAAGTGCTCCTGCGACTTGGATTCCAATGGACCGAACCCGACAACGAGTATATCGGTCGTATGTTGACCGCCATCTCGCAATTAGGTTTCTTTGATGTATAATGAACTAAAATGATTATCCGCTGTCGCACCTATCTCCATAAGTCCCTGTACTTATCTCCATAAGTCCCTGTACTTATTGCCATAAGTACACGTTCTTATCGCCATAAGTACAGGGACTTGTTGTGCTATCTGCCAGACATCTGGGAATCAGGCGCTTCCATAAGGCGTCCTGTCGTCCATTTGGGGATGCTCTAACACCCTCCGCCTGCGCCTGAGCGTGTATATCAATAATGGCCGTTCTATCGTGATTGAGTGAGTAAAAAACTACCAATCTTGTCTGGAAACCTACCAATCTTGTCTGAAAACCTACCAATCTTGTCTGCAGACTGAAAATAATGCCTGGACCTTGAGGGTACAGGTGTTTTTTTTGACCAATAGCTCATTTTGCAGGCTGAAACCGCCCTCAAAGTCCGAAGACAACAGGCATTTCAGAAAATCAAGCTACCTTCAGGCAACAATCGACGGTTAAAATCTCTCTATAGCTCATTTTGAGCTATACGCCGAATATTCACTTGCGAAAGTTCAGTAATAACTTTGTAGGGACGGGTTTTGCCCCGTTCCTGCATTAAAGCAACAAATAATATGAAAAAGAACGATTACAAGAATCCCAATATGCTTGTTGTGGAGATTCAACAGAGACAATTTCTGGCAGCAAGTGGCAACCCCGTTGTACCTGGAAGCGGTGACAACCCCGAAGATAACCCTGGAGGCGGTAATATCCGTGAATATAGCGGCGGAACAGGCGATGACGGCTCCAATTCCAGCGCCGGCAGCGTATGGAACGGTGAATGGTAAGGCCTTTTGACCCTTTTGGCACATATTTCTCCCTTATCTCTTGCAGGTGAGGGAGATTTTTTGTAATTTTGCGGCGCGAAATAAAACAGTAAATAGTAAATTGTCAAATTGTAAATTTACATGGTAGATAAAATCAGCTATGCTCTGGGGCTTGGCATCGGTCAGCAGATTAAGAGCATGAACATAGAGAACTTCAGCATCGAGGACTTTACGAAGAGCATTGCGGATGTGCTTGAGGGCAAGCCGACAGCGTTCTCTGCACGCGAGGCACAGATGATGCTGCAAGAGTATTTCACGAAGAAGCAAAAAGAGGAAGCTCAGGCACATATTGCTGAGGGCAAGGCCTACCTTGATGCAAATGCCAAGAAAGCTGGCGTCGTCGTAACGAAGAGCGGCTTGCAGTATGAGGTTTTGCAGGAAGGCACGGGCAAGAGTCCAAAGGCAACCGATACGGTTCGCTGCCATTATGAAGGACGTCTGCTCGACGGCACAATCTTCGACAGCAGCTACAAGCGCGGCGAACCTGCCGACTTCGGACTGAACCAGGTCATTCCCGGCTGGACGGAGGGTGTGCAGCTGATGAAGGAGGGTGCGAAGTTCCGCTTCACCATCCCTTATCTGCTGGCCTACGGAGAGCAAGGCGCCGGCGCAAGCATTCCACCATTCAGCACGCTCATCTTCGACGTAGAACTCGTCAAAGTGCTTTGAAAAAACAATAACCAATAAACATTCAACAATAACCAATAAACATTCAAAAAACATCATGAAAAAGTTTTCAATTATTGCAGCCGTTGTACTGGCTGCTATCATGGGAAGCTGCACAAACGGCACTCCCAAAGCTGACCTGAAGAACGACGTTGACACTCTGAGCTATGCTTTCGGTATGGCACAGACTCAAGGTCTGAAAGAGTATCTGACCATGCGCATGGACGTCGATACAACCTATATCGACGAGTTCATCAATGGCTTGAACGAAGCCGCCAATGCCGGTGACAACAAGAAAAAAGCTGCCTACTATGCAGGCCTGCAGATTGGTCAGCAGATTAGCCAACAAATGATTAAGGGCATTAACTACGAAATCTTCGGCGACGACAGCACACGCACCATCAGCCTGAAGAACTTCATGGCTGGCTTTGTTTCCGGCACAACCGGCAAGAACGGCCTGATGACCGTCGAGGAAGCTTCGCAGACCGCACAGACAATGATTCAGAGCGTCAAGGCAAAGGTCATGGAAGAGAAGTACGGCGACTGGAAGAAGCAGTGCGAGGAATACATGGCCAACATTGCCAAGAAGGAAGGTATCAAGGAGCTTGGCGACGGTGTTTACTATGAGGTCATCACCGAGGGCAAGGGTGCCATTCCCTCCGACACCAGCCGCGTCAGCGTCAACTACGAGGGCAAGCTCCTCAACGACACCATCTTCGACAGCAGCTACAAGCGCAATGAGCCTGCCAAGTTCCGTTGCAACCAGGTAATCCCCGGCTGGACAAAGGCTCTGACCAACATGCCTGTCGGCTCTACATGGATGGTTTACATACCCCAGGAACAGGCTTACGGCGACCGCGACACGGGCAAGATTTCTCCTTTCTCCTGCCTCATCTTCAAGATTGAACTGCTGGGAATAGAGTAATTTGGAAGTAAAAGAAGTTAGAGGAAGTTAAAGAAGTTAAAGGACGATAGTTCTGCACCATAAACAAAGGCAGCATCCTAAAGGTATTGTCCTTTAACTTCCCAGTGAGCAAAGCGAACGATAATTTCTTTAACTTCTTTAACTCCCTGAAATAAGAGAACAAATGAAGAAACTAATCCTATTTGCACTATGCGCCTGCATTTCGCTGGGCGCAGGTGCTGCCAAGAAGACTGGCAAGAAGAAGAAAGGCAAGGAGCCTGTCGAGGTGGTCGATACCGTATGCATCGACACCTTCAGCTACCACTTCGGCCGCGCCAACTCCAATGGCTTGAAAGGCTTTCTTGCACAGCGCATGGGCGTCGATACGACTTATATTTCTGACTTCCTGAAAGGCTTTGAGCAAATGACGCTCACCGAGGCGGACAAAAGGGAGAAGGCTCGTCTGGCAGGTATCGAGATTCGTCAGCAGGTTGAGGAGCAGGTTTACCCCGGAGCCTCTAAGCAAGTGAACGACAGCACCGATGTGCTGAACAAGGCACTCTTCGTCCAGGGCTTCCGCGACGGCTTCTCCGGCGAGAATGCCACCGTTTCGATGGACAGCACCCAGAAGCTCGTCAAGAAGCAGATGGAGTACTACCACAAGGTTAACATGGAGAAGAAGTATGGCGCGAACCGCATCGCCGGCGAGGAATTCCTCAAGGCCAATGCCAAGAAGGACAGCGTGAAGGTCACTCCGAGCGGACTGCAGTACAAGATACTGACCGTCGGCACAGGCGAACTGCCCACGAAGGAGGACAAGGTGAAGGTCAACTATGAAGGCCACCTCATCGACGGCACCGAGTTCGACAGCTCGTACAAGCGCAACAAGCCCGTCACCTTCCCCGTAGGACAGGTCATTGCAGGCTGGACAGAAGCACTTTGCATGATGCCCGTCGGCAGCAAGTGGATGCTCTATGTGCCACAGGAACTGGCATACAAGGACCGCGAACAGGCCAAGATTCCTCCCTTCTCCTGCCTTATCTTCACAGTTGAGCTTCTGGAGATTGAAAAATAACATGTTTTACTATAATTAGAGGTTAGCGGTTAGAGATTTTCTAACGTCTAACCTCTAATTTGTTAATCCTAATGCGATGAAGAAACTACTTTCCTTGGCGGTTCTGCTCCTCATTGGTGTTGCCGCCCACGCGCAGAAGCAAGTCAGCGCAAAAAGTCCCGACGGACAGGTACAGGTGACTGTTACCATCACCGACCGCATCTATTACGATGTTCTGAGCCACGGCGAACAGATTCTCGGGCAGTGCCACATCGGCATGAAGCTCAGCGACCGCACCCTCGGCGAGAAGCCTGTCCTCAAAGGCAAAAAGGTGCAGACCGTCAATAGAACCGTCACACCCATTCACCCCCTCAAGTTCAGCAAGGTGGAGGACAACTACACCCAGCTCACACTTACCTTTGGCGGCAACTATCAGGTGGAGTGGCGCGTCTATAACGACGGCGTGGCCTATCGTTTCATCACTGACCTGAAGGGTGAAATCGAGGTGATGAGCGAGGACGGAACTTGGCAGCTCCCCACAGCCTGCAAGCTCGTTCTGCAGCAGCCTGGCGGCTTCAAGACAAGCTGCGAGGAGAACTATTCTGTTGTTCCCAGCAACGAATGGAAGAGCAGCGACAAGATGAGCGAACTGCCCATCCTCATCATGGGCGAGAAGCAGAAGGTGCTCATCTCGGAGTTCGACCTCTTCGACTACCCGGGTGCTTTCCTGCATTCTCTGGAAGGCAACGCCTTTGCCATCATCCAGCCTAAGTGTCCGCTTGAATACGAAGACCGTGGCGACCGTAGCCAGAACATCCTCAAGGAGGCCGACTATGTTGCCAAGACCAGCGGCACACGCACATTCCCCTGGCGCTACATGCTCATCACGCAGCGCGACGGCCAGCTGGCAGAGAACACCATGCCCGAGCGTTTGGCTCCTGCAAACGCCATTGGCGATACCGACTGGATTAAGGTGGGGCAGACCTGCTGGGACTGGCTCAACGGCATTCCCTTCGGTCCCGACGTGACCTTCAAGTCCGGCATCAACCTCGACACCTACAAGTACTTCATTGATTTCGCTGCCCGCAACGGCGTGGGCTACATCCTCATCGATGAGGGCTGGGCGCTCAACACTCGCGACCCCTTCACGACCAATCCCGAAGTACATCTGCCCGAAATCATTGCTTACGGCAAGAGCAAGAACGTGGGCGTCATTTTGTGGCTGCCTTGGCTCACCGTCGAGCACCACATGGACCTCTTCGAGAAGTTTGAGGAATGGGGCATCAAGGGCACCAAGATTGACTTCATGGACCGTCAGGACCAGTGGATGATTAACTTCTACGAGCGTGTGGCTAAGGAAGCTGCCAAGCACCACATCTTCGTTGACTTCCACGGAGCTTTCCATCCCAGCGGACTGGACTACAGGTACCCCAACGTGCTGACCTACGAAGGTGTGCGCGGCATGGAGTATAACGGCTCGTGCAAGCCCGACAATAGCGTCTGGCTGCCCTTCATCCGCAATGCCGTAGGACCGATGGACTACACCCCCGGCTCTATGCTGAACTATCAGCCAGAGCGTCATCATGGCAACCGTCCTATCTGCTCCGGTGTAGGCACCAAGGTCTTCAACTTGGCTATCTTCGTGCTTGCTGAGAGCAACCTGCAGATGCTCATGGACAACCCCTGCCGCTACGACCAGTGGCCTGACTGCCGCGACTTCCTCACCAGCGTTCCTGTTAACTGGGACGAGACACGTGTTCTTGAAGCTGAGGCTGGTCAGTACTGCATCACAGCAAAGCGTAAGGGCAACAAGTGGTTCATCGGAGGCATCACAAATAGCACCGAGCGCGACTTCCAGCTCAAGCTTGACTTCCTGCCCGCTGGCAAGGAGTATCGTATGACAAACTTTGCCGACGGCGTCAATGCCCACATTATCGCTATGGACTACATCCGTCAGCAGAGCAAGGTCAGCAGCTCCTCTGTTCTGCCCATCCACATGGCTCGCAACGGCGGCTGGTGCGCATGCATCGACCTCGGAAAGTGATTTTGTTCACAGAAACAACAAGGCGGCAGTTCTTCTTCAGCCAAAGAGGAACTGCCGCCTGTTTCTATAATCATTTAATCATTTGCCATTTGTCGCATCACTTGTCAAGATTTCTTGCACCAAGTGTTGGCTATTATGATGCATATCACAGCGAGGAATACCAATGCTGCAATCAACATATATTGCTGCATCTGCGAAGCAAAAGGCAGAAGAGCGACAAGAATGCCGGAAAGCAGAAGCATAATGGCGGTCACAAGCCTCAAACGCTTGATGTTTACCTGCTCTTTCTCTTCCTTGCTTGCTGTGTTGTACCCTGCAATGAGACCATCGCCCTTACCAAAGGCAATGATTAAGCCCATTATTAGAGGAATAAGAGCAAAGATTATTGATATTGTTATTTCAACCATACCTTATTAGATTCGGTCGAGAACCAACTGAATAAGGGTGTCGATAGAGTTCTTGTATTCGGTGTTCATCTCTTTGGCGTAGCGGTTAGCGATGACCATGCAGCACGTCATAGCACGGTGTCCGAGCAAAGCGGCAAGGCCTGCGAGGGCAGACGACTCCATCTCGAAATTGCATATCTTCAGCTCTCCATAGCGGAAGGACTCTATCTTCTCGTTCTGCTTAGGGTCTTGAATCTTGAGGCGAACCTGCCGTCCTTGCGGTCCGTAGAAGCCTCCGCAAGCGACCGTGATGCCGCGAAGCATTTCCTTTCCCGCAACTTGTTCGATAAGAGAGGCGTCGGCAGTGGCAACGTATGGCGCTCCTTTTTGCGGACACCAGTTCATGTGCTTAACAAAAGCCTTTTCCAAGTCGAGGTCGCAGACCTCGTTACGTCCGGCATAGTAGTTGAGCAGACCGTCGAAGCCGATGCTCTTGACGCTGGCGATGAAGGTGCCAAGCGGAGCTTCGGGCTGGAGGCCGCCACAGGTGCCGATGCGGACAAGTGTAAGCGTGCGGTGCTCTGGCTTGTCCTCGCGCTTTTGGAAGTCGATGTTGGCGAGTGCGTCAAGCTCGTTCATCACGATATCTATGTTGTCGCAACCGATGCCGTGACTGAGGCAAGTGATGCGTTTGCCCTTGTATTTGCCCGTAATGGTGTGGAACTCGCGGCTCTGTATGTCGCATTCTTTCGTCTCGAAATGCGAGGCAACCGTGTTGACACGTCCGGGGTCGCCGACCATGATGATGCGGTCGGCAAGCTGTTCGGGCTTGATGTGAAGATGGAAGATGCTGTTATCTTCGTTGATGATAAGTTCGGATGATTCGTATTTCATAGCATTACTTGTTTAATTCCAGTCGTCGGATTTCCTTTTCGAGTGCCAGCTTGTCGGCAGCAAGACGCTCTAACGAGGTTTCCGTCAGTCGTATCTGAGCTGCAATCTGTCCGCGCTGTGCTTCACTCATTGTGGCGTACTTGCCTCGAAGCGCACTCAAGCCCTCACTTTTGCTCTCGTATTCCTTCTGTGCTTCAACCCATATCTTCGCCTTCTGCTGTGCCTGTTTGTTCTTGAAGTCGGTGAGCGTATAGCAGGTTCTGTGGTCGTTGACCACGAAGGTGAAATCGCGGTTCCTTGTCTCGTTTTTCAGTCCTTGGCGTGCCTCGGCAAGACGTTTCTTTGCTGCTTCCACAGCGTTCTTGTCAGTCCAAGTGTCCTTGATGGACGCGATGCGGGCCAGTGAAGCAAGCTTCTGTGCTCCGACTTGCTCTTCATTGTAGATGCGGCGAGTCTGTGTCGGGATGAACGTGTAGAGACAAACGGTGTCGGCAGGCTGGTTGCGGTCGGTCACGAACCAGCCCAGCTGCTGGAAGTCGTCGATGATCATGAGGTAGTCGTTTGCAGGCGAATTGAAGGGCATACCGATGTTTTCGGGAGCAAAGAACTTCCCGTTGTCTGCATCATATCGTGTCATGAAGATGTCGTAGCCGCCGATACTCTCCTCGCATTCGGCTGCAAAGTACATCGTAATGCCGTCGCTGAGCATGAACGGGTAGTTGAGGTTGTCGCCTTCTTTCTCTTCAAATCCTGTCAGCTGACGTTCCATAGACCATTCTCCGCCGATGAGGGATTTGTCCTTTAGCCGCAGCTGTCCCTTTTTGTTTGCTTCTGCATAGACGATGTAGTTGCCCAGTTCGTTGCAGAAGAGCGTGCAGACAGAGTCTTTGCCTGTCTTGAAGAAATCAGTATAGCTCATAATCGAGCCACATTCCTGCGAGAGCTTAATCTGCCCGAGGACTTGCTTCTTGGGCAGAAGCACACTGTCGATGAATGTCACCTGCTCTGTTGCATGAAGTCGAAGCTGTGACTTGCGAACCGTCTCAAGCAAAGCCTCCGTCTGCTCGGTAGGCTGCTTCTTCCTTGTTTGGTCAGCAATCTGCTGCTCCAGGATTTCCTCTGCAAGAGAGAAATCGTAGGCGGCCATCGCCTCCTGGGCAGTCACGGTGTATTTCGGCTGCTGTGCCTTGCGCCCTCTGCGCTGGGCAGAGACAGATAAAGCAAACAATAAAGCTGTTAATATGATGAGTGTTTTCTTCATGTTTTTGCTTTTATTTGAATACGAAATATACGGCGAGGACGAGGCAGATGAGTGCAGCAAGGTGGTTCCAATGCAGATGCTGCCCCTGGAAGAGGATGTTGGCGATGATGCAGAAGACAACCAGGGAGATGACTTCCTGTATGACTTTCAACTGCATGAGCGTGAATGGTCCGCCATTGTCGACAAAGCCGATGCGGTTCGCGGGCACTTGGCAGCAGTATTCGAAAAAGGCTATTGCCCACGAGAAGAGAATGATGCCGAACAACGGCCAGTTGCTTGAAATGCCTGTCTGGTTGAGCTTCAAGTGTCCGTACCATGCAAGCGTCATAAAGACATTGCTGCAAATCAGTAATAAAACTGTATATAGTCCACTCACGGTATTAAGTTTTTTTGAGAGTATGTCAAAGTGTTGGAAGCCAGAACCCGTGTGATGTTGTCAAACTAAGCGTGCCTAATCGCCAAACTAGACGTGCCTAATTGAGCAACTAGACGTGCCTAATTAAGCAATTAGGCGTGCTTTACAACAATTTGACATACTTCCTCTTTGTTGGTTTAATCAGTTATTTCGACAGATACTCGTGCATAGCAGCTGCAGCACGGCGTCCGTCGCCCATGGCCAGGATGACCGTTGCGCCTCCGCGAACGATGTCGCCACCCGCAAAGATGGTCGGGATGTTCGTCTGCATACCTTCGTTCACGACGATAGTATTCTTGCGGCCAAGCTCCAAGCCCTGTATCGAGGTGGGCACGATGGGGTTGGGACTCACGCCGACAGCCACGATTGCCTGGTCGATGGCGATGGTCTCTGTGGCTCCGGGAATGGGCACAGGCGAACGGCGTCCGCTGGCATCCGGCTCACCAAGCTCCATCTTCTGAAGCACAACCTCGGTGACGTTGCCCTTCTCATCTGCGTGATACTCAATTGGATTGTGCAGGGTGAGGAACTCGATGCCCTCTTCCTTTGCGTGCTTCACCTCTTCCAATCGTGCAGGCATCTCTTCCTCGCTGCGACGATAGGCGATGAACACGCGCTCTGCACCCAGACGCTTTGCCGTACGGCAGCTGTCCATGGCGGTGTTTCCGCCGCCGACCACCATCACGTTCTTTGCTTTCTTGATGGGCGTTGCATATTCCGGGTTGCTTGCGTCCATGAGGTTCACGCGCGTCAGGTACTCGTTGCTCGACATGATGCCGTTGAAGTTCTCGCCCGGAATGCCCATGAAGTTGGGCAGACCAGCGCCGGAGCCAACGAAAATGCCCTTGGAGCCTTCGTCCTCCAACTCCTTGACAGTTATTGTCTTTCCCACGACGCAGTCCTTGACGAACTTCACACCGATCTTCTCCAGATTCTGTATCTCGACGTCTACAATCGCGTTGGGCAGACGGAATTCGGGTATGCCGTACTTCAAGACACCGCCTATTTCGTGCAGAGCCTCAAAGACGGTCACGTCGTAACCGGCTTTCGCCATATCTCCTGCGAAGCTCAATCCCGAAGGACCAGAACCGATGACGGCAATCTTCTTGCCGTTCTTCTCGGCCACCTCGGGCAGAGACATCTGTCCGCTCTCGCGTTCGTAGTCAGCGGCAAAGCGTTCCAGGTTGCCGATAGCGACAGCAGGCTCCTTCATCTTCAGGTGGATACATTGTGCCTCGCACTGCTTCTCCTGCGGGCAGACGCGACCGCAGACAGCGGGTAGGGCAGAGGTCATCTTCAGCACACGGGCAGCGTCGAGGAACTCGCCGCGCTCGATGTTCTTGATGAACGACGGGATGTTGATGCCGACAGGACAGCCCTGCATACACGTCGGGTTAGCGCAATCGAGACAACGCTTTGCCTCTGTCATTGCCTGCTCAACGGTCAAACCTTGGTTCACCTCTTCCGTGCGAGTCGTTGCTCTATAGACAGGGTCTAGCTCAGGCATCTTGCAGCGCTCAATCTGCATACGCTCCTTAGCCTTCATCGACTTGCGAAGCTCCTCACGCCACGGGGCGTTGCGGTCAGTAAGCAGACCCACCCCCGACCCCTCCCTTGCAGGGAGGGGAGTAATTACATTATTCTCCTTGATAGTTTGGTGACTGCTCCCCTCCCTACAAGGGAGGGGTTGGGGGTGGGTCTGCTGGGTCTGCCACTTCTCATACGCTTCTGCCTCTTCCGCCTTAAACGCGCCTCCGCGACGCATCATCTCGTCGAAATCAACCTGATGACCGTCGAACTCGGGGCCGTCAACGCAGACAAACTTCGTCTTGCCGCCAACGCTTACGCGGCACGCGCCACACATACCTGTGCCGTCAACCATGATGGTGTTGAGGCTGACGTCAGTCGGGATGTCGTATTTCTTGGTGAGCAAGCAGCAGAACTTCATCATGATAGCGGGGCCGATGGCAAAGCACTTATCGACCTTTTCGCGCTGGTTGACCTCTTCCATGCCGACAGTCACCACGCCTTGCTTGCCGTAGCTGCCGTCGTCGGTCATGATGATGACCTCGTCACTTGCAGCGCGAACCTCGTCTTCAAGGATGATAAGTTCCTTGCTACGACCAGCAATGACGCTGATTACCTTGTTGCCCGCTGCCTTAAGAGCCTGAATGATTGGCAGCATGGGAGCTGTTCCCACGCCACCACCAGCACAGAGCACGGTGCCGTATTTCTCGATGTGAGTGGCGCGACCGAGAGGGCCGACCACGTCTGCGATGTAATCTCCTTCATTCAGGGCGCAGAGCTGAGTTGTGCTGGCACCGACCGTCTGGATGACAAGGGTGATGGTTCCCTTCTCTTTGTCGCTTCCGGCTATGGTAAGGGGCACACGCTCACCCTTCTCGTCAACGCGAACGATAACGAAGTGGCCAGCCTTGCGTGCCTTTGCAATCAATGGTGCTTCAACGTCCAGGCGGAAAACCTTCTCGCTGAACTGTACTTTCTTGACAATCTTGAACATAGTTATTATATTGAACATTGAACATTGAACATTGAAACTACTCCAAGTTCTTTTTCTTTGACTTAATAATTTTGACTAATGTTGCAACAATTCTTCCGCATTCAGGATAAATAGAATTAAACTCTGTTTCGCTAATATAACCGGATTCATACAGTAGTTCAATCCAGTATTGTGTTTCGTTTGCTTCTTTTAATGCTATTCCTAATTTGTGAACAAAATCCATTGAGCTTTCCGCATTAATGCTTTCACATGCATTTGCTCCAATACTTGTTCCACTTTTTAATATCTGTTTTGATATGACAAATTCGTGTTTCTCGTCTTGAAGATATTGATATAGCTTGATTATTCGCAATGCAAAAGCTTTGGAAATAATATGTATAGTGTTATCCTCCTTCACAGCTTTTCAATTTTCAATCTTCAATTTTCAATTTATCATCTCGCAGCCCATGTATGGAACAAGTGCTTTGGGTATGCGGATGCCTTCCTCTGTCTGGTTGTTCTCCAGGATGGATGCCACGATGCGGGGCAGGGCGAGGGCCGAGCCGTTGAGGGTGTGGCAGAGTTCTGTCTTGCCTGTTGCGGTTCGGCGGACACGGCACTTCAGGCGGTTTGCCTGATAAGTGTCGAAGTTCGAGACGGAGCTGACCTCGAGCCAACGCTGCTGGGCTTCGCTATAGACCTCGAAGTCGTAACAGATTGCACTGGTGAAGCTTTGGTCGCCACCGCAAAGACGAAGGATGCGATAGGGGAGTTCGAGCTTCTGCAACAGGCCTTCAACGTGCTGAAGCATCTCCTTGTGGCTCTCGGCACTGTGCTCTGGTGTGTCAATGCGCACAATCTCTATCTTGCTGAACTCATGCAGACGGTTCAAGCCACGCACGTCCTTGCCGTAGCTGCCTGCTTCGCGACGGAAGCACTGAGTGTAGGCGCAGTTCTTGATGGGCAGGTCCTTCTCGTCGAGAATCACGTCGCGATAGATGTTCGTCACAGGCACCTCCGCCGTCGGGATGAGGTAAAGGTCGTCCACTTCGCAATGATACATCTGACCTTCCTTGTCGGGCAGCTGACCTGTGCCGTAACCTGAAGCTGCGTTAACTACTGTTGGAGGCATAATCTCCTCGTAGCCAGACTTCTGCGCTTCATCCAAGAAGAAATCAATTAACGCGCGTTGAAGCCTTGCGCCCTTGCCGCGATAGACAGGGAAGCCTGCGCCCGTTATCTTCACACCAAGGTCGAAGTCGATGAGATTGTACTTCTTGGCAAGTTCCCAATGCGGAAGCTTGGCAGTCTCAACCACAGGGTTAGCGTCCCAGTTGCCTACTGTGTCTTTGCCCAGGACACATTCCTTGAGGTTGGACTTTACCACCCAGTTGCACTCGGCACATGTTCCTTCGGGCACCTCGTCGTAGGGAATGTTGGGAATCTGGCAAAGGAGGCAGTTGAGTTGCTTCTCTGCATTTTCCTTCTTTTCCTCGAGTTCTTTGCTTGTTTCCTTGAGTGCAGCCACCTTTGCCTTGACGTCTTCTGCCTCGTCGCGCTTGCCCTGCTTCATGAGCATACCAATCTCGGCGGCAAGCTTCTTGGCGGATGAGAGGTTCTGGTCAAGCTCTGTCTGGGCATTCCGACGGCATTTATCTACGGCAATAACTTCCTCGATTGCCTTACGCGCATCAGCAAAGTGCTTCTTCTCCAAGCCTGCAATGACACGTTCTGTTTGTTCTGTGATGAGTTTTAATGTAAGCATATCTTTATTTGACAATTTAACAATTTAACAATTTGACAATTTATAGTTTCACTTTTTCACCCTTTTATTGTTTCACTTTTTTACTTTTTCACCTTTTCACCTTTTCTTAGAATGGGAACCACACGAATGCTGCGGCGTCCCATAGAGCGTGGCTGATGATGATTGCCCTTAGGTGGTTAGGCATGAGCCAGTAGAGTCCGCCCCATGCAATGCCGCACACCAGGGCTGCTATGATGAGCATGAAGTTCTCCGACGGCAGATGAACAAGCGTGTAGCAAGCCGTTGTCAGCAGGAAAGCGACAAACGGCGAACGGTATTTAGATAGTGTCCTTTGCACATAGCCCCGCCAGAATATCTCTTCAGCAGGGCCAATGACGAAGAGCAGGAGCAAAGCAAGCAGGGTAGGCTCGACGTTGCCCTTTATATTATATATAAGGTTCACCTGCGCGCGCGAAAAAGAAAAGAGGAGTTGCGACACAATGTTCCCCGCATAGAACACAAGCCAAAGCAATGCAGCTATGGCAAGCCCCAGGATGCAAGTGAACGTGATGGGAGGCGTGTCGTGGGAAGACATCTCGCTGTCTGTGCCGATGCTCTCTCTTCCGCCAAAAGCAAAGGCGAAAAACATCAGCACGATTGCTGAGGCAGTCATGCAAACCCAGAAGTTCACATGAGGTGCTGTCCAAGGCGAGAACATGATGAACCACAGCACAGCAGCCACAAGCAGACTCATTACGAGCTTGCCTTTGTCGCGAATCTTGATGGCATTTGCTGTGTTGTTCATGTTCCTATGTTAAGGCTTTAACGATAAGTCCTATTGCGAGTGTCAGGCTGAAAGCGAGTTGCAGCTTTGCTGTCGCTTCGTCCAAGGCCGCAATTGCCTGAAGCCCCTCTGTCTTGTACGAAAGCATCTTCTTGCAGTTGCCAAGAGCTATCGGCAAGGTGATGAATGTAATGAGTGTCCATGGGCTGACGATGCCTTGAAGAGAGACAACAAGCAGCCAGCAATAGGGCAGAATGAGTTCGAAGAGGTAAGTCCTGATGGCAGCCTTGCGCCCTGTCAGCATTGCAAAGGTGTGAATCTTTGCCCGCCCGTCCGTCTCGATGTCGCGCGTATTGTTGGCATGAAGGATGGCAACTGTGATGCTGCCTACAGGGACGGCAAGCCAAAGCACATCGGGTACGACATAGCCTGTGCAGATGAAGGTTGTGCCGAGCATGGGCAAGAGCGCATAGCAGGCCATGATGACGAGGTCGCCCAGAGCAACATACTTCAATGGCGGATAGAGTAGGGAGAGGGCAATACCAGCCAGACCGAACCAAAGCAGAGTGATGCCAGTCAGATAAACCATCAGCAAGCCCATCAAGACAGCTGCCACTTGCAGCGCGACGGAAAGACTGAGCATCTCTTTTGGCGTGAACTGTTTATCGGTCAGGATGCGGACACCGTATGTGTCGGCAGCATCCACGCCGCGTTTGTAGTCGTGATAGTCGCTCCACACATTACCGGCAGCATGAACGAGAATAATGTTCACCAATGCCATCAAGCCAAGCCACCAAGCGACCTCATAGCCCTGACTCCAGAGGAACATCATCGTCACGAAGACAGGCATAGAGGAGGCAGGGAAAGACCACGGCCTTGTTGCCAGAAACCATTCTTTTAATGTATGTTGCCCGATCATTATGTTCTTAAAAAACATAGTCCCCTCACTGCTGAATGCATGAGGGGACTTGATTTGAGCCTGAATTGTTTGTTTCAAGTGAGCGAACGCCCTTATGCCTCAGCAGCTACGGGAACCACACTTACAGTACTGCGGTCGAAGCGACCTTTCCTGAACTGTACGGTACCGTCTACGAGAGCATAGAGGGTGTTGTCCTTACCCATAGCCACGTTAGTGCCAGGGTAATGGCGTGTACCGCGCTGGCGAACGATGATGTTGCCTGCGATGCACTTTTCTCCGCCGAAAATCTTGACGCCGAGTCTTTGTGCATGTGACTCGCGACCGTTCTTAGAACTACCTACACCTTTTTTATGTGCCATTTTTGTTCAGTCTTTTAGCGGTTAAACATTAAGCGTTGATACCCTTGATGGTCAGTTCGGTGAACTGCTGGCGATGTCCGTTGAGCTTGCGATAGCCCTTGCGACGCTTCTTGTGGAAGACGAGCACCTTGTCGCCCTTCACCAGGGGTGAAACAACCTCGGCCGTAACCTTTGCGCCTTCAACGGTGGGAGTGCCCACGGTGATGGTGCCGTTATCGACCAACAACACATTCTCAAATTCAACAGTCTTGCCTGCTTCTGCATCGGCAATGTGATGAACGAAGAGCTTCTTGCCCTCCTCCACACGGAACTGCTGACCGTTAATCTCTACGATTGCGTACATTATTATTTATTATTTATAACGGGTTTTGACCGCGGGGCGGAGTCAGCTCGTGACCCTCTTTTTCGAGCCTCTACGGCATAAATCGGCTGCAAAGGTACGCTTTTTCTTCCAATCTGCCAAATGTTTTGAGGATTTTTTTGAAAGAACATCGTCGTAATGCTCATTTTATATGAAACGACGAAAGAGAAATGTAAAAATCTTCAGCTGTGATGAAGAATTTAACGTAAATTCCTTCAGTTGTGTTGAAGAATTTTGCATTTTCGGTGTACCAGCGCTTTGAGGCAGAAGGCAGAGCGGAGAATGAAAAGTAAAGGATTGTTTGGCGGAATGAAGAAAAAAGTATAACTTTGCAGACGGAAAAGGTTAAAGATATGAAGAAACTAAACATTATCGCAACCTTGCTCCTATTGGCAGCAGGTTTGCAGACAGTGTGGGCGCAAGGCTTCCGCGTTTACAAGAGTGACGGTACGGTGGCACAGTTCAGCCTGCGCACAGACAGCATTGTCTTCTATGACGGCATCGGCAGCGACCAGGACTTCGGTCCCTTCACGCCAGTCAACCAGTGCATCGTAGGCACATGGTACAAGACTAAGACAGAGAGTGTGACCTTCAACGAGGACGGCACAACGGACTATATGGAAGGTGCGACCTATGTTTTCCTTCCTTATCAGGGCAACATTATCATCTACAATGCTTCGGGTGCGCCGGTGAGTATCCTCAAGGTATATAACCTGTCGGCAGGAGAGATGATTGTCGGCAGTGCCGGCGACACGAGCTTCAGTGTGTGGAGTAGTACCGAGCCTGCTCCGCCAGTGATTATTGAACATGAGTACGTTGACCTTGGTTTGCCGAGCGGCACGCTTTGGGCAACGTGCAATGTAGGTGCCAACAGCCCCGAGGAATATGGTGATTACTTTGCCTGGGGCGAGACAGAGCCGAAGAACGAGTACAACTGGAGCACATACTTTGACACAGATGATAATGGCAGTACGTTCAAGAAATACAATAACAATGGCGGCTTGACAGAGTTGCTTCCCGAGGATGATGCAGCGACTGCGAACTGGGGCAGTGACTGGCTGATGCCAAGCCTCGCCCAAATCCAAGAGTTGTACAACAGCAGCTACACGACGACGGTGTGGACACAGATGAATGGCGTTAACGGTCGCAAGATAACGAGCAAGAGCAACGGAAACTCCATTTTCCTGCCCGCTTCGGGCTACCGCTACGACACGAGTCTCTACAGCGCAGGCAGCCTCGGCAACTATTGGTCGCGTTTGCTCGACGCGAGCTACCCCTTCAGCGCGTACCGCCTATACTTCAACTCTGGCTACGTCGATTGGGACTACAACAACCGCAGCTACGGTCGAAGTGTTCGCCCCGTCCGAGTTCTTGAATGATCTATCATCAAGGCGCGCTTTTAATGCGCGGAGCAGAATTTAAGAGCATCCCCAAAAGAAGCACATAATAAGAAGAAAGTACAATCTCCGTTATGGCGGATTTGCAATCCGCCAGTATGGAGTATAAGCATTTGTAATGCGATAAGACAGGAATTGCGGGATTATAAATCCCTATACACAATTCGTGCGGATTACAAATCCGCACGGAACATAGTCTTTAACTTCCCTTTAACTATTCCACGAAGCTCTCCAGCAACTTGGCGCCTTCGTCGGGAAGGATGGTTACTTCCTTCATGCAGGCGGGGACGACGAGGGCTTCGCCTTGGTGCAGGAAGATGCCCTGGCCGGCGGGGCTGAGGAAGCAGCATTGACCGTCGAGGCACATATAGACGCGGAAGCTGTCGATGCCTGCGTAGTCGCGCTTGAAGGGTTTCGTCAGTTTCAGCTCGTTGGTTGTGAAGAAGGGGCATTCCACGAGGCTTACGACGGTGTCGCGGCTCTCGGTATAGACGACCTTCGGGTCGGTGGTGATGTCCTGGAAGTTGATGGCTTCAAGGGCAAGCTCAGTGTGCAGTTCGCGCAGGTTGCCGTCGCGGTCGCGGCGCAGATAGTCGTAGATGCGGTAGGTGACGTCGCTGGTCTGCTGAATCTCTGCAATCACCATGCCTGCGCCGATGCCGTGTACGCGGCCTGCGGGAATGTAGAAGCAGTCGCCTTCGCCCACGCTGACCTTGTTGAGGTCGTCCTCGATGCTACCGTCGGCCACCTTCTGTGCATAGTCGGCCACCTCTATCTTCTGGCGGAAGCCGGCGATAAGCTGGCTGCCGCGGTCGGCGTCCACGACGTACCACATCTCGTTCTTGCCCATCTTGCCGTGACGCTTTGCGCTGAGGGCATCATCAGGATGAACTTGAATGGACAGGTCCTGACGGGCATCGATGAACTTGATGAGCAGGGGAAAGTCTGTTCCGAACTTCTCGGTGTTCTTCTTGCCGAGGAAGTCGGCGCCGTAGCGTGCAACGATTTCAGGGAGAGTCAGGCCTTTGTCAATGCCGTTGGTGGCGATGGACTCTGAACCTTTCACGGCAGAGACAACCCATGTCTCTGAACCCCAGAGCGTGGGCTTGAAGATAGGGCTAAACTTCAGTATTTCCATATTGTTATTTACCATTTATATATTAACTTTTACTATCTGTTCGGGCGGATTTGTAATCCGACCGTATCGGGCATAGGGATTTGTAATCCCGCAACTCATTTGTTTTAATCGCATTGCAAATGCTTATATTCGTCGCTTGCGGATTACAAATCCGCAAGAACAGAGAACAGGTACACTGTTATTGAATTTGGTTCATGCGGAACACGATTCTTGCCAGGCGGATTTCCTCTTCTTGGTAGATGTCGCCGTATTCCTTCATGGCACTCTCCATGTCGTCGGACTTGGCGTTCTGGAAGTAATCCAGCAGTTCGTTCATGCAGTCAGCGCCGAGCACCTCGTCGGTGAAGTAGGTTATGTCAAGGTACCGTTTCTGCTCGACAAGCATTTCCAGGTCGTCCAGCACCTCGTCCAGTCCCAGCCCCTCGCTCTCGGCAAAATCCTCGAGGGCAATATGTCGGTCTATGGCGGTGATGAGCTTTATCTGCTGCTTGGCGAGAGGCGATACCGTATGACCGGATGCAAGCTTTTCCCTTTGAGCCTGTTCCAGCAGAGAATCTATTTCTGACATCTCAGACAGGCCTTCGCCGATTGACTCATCATCGGGGATAGTGAAAGAGGTGGGTTTCTTGACGAACTTCTTACCTGTAGCCGTCGGTATCAAGGCGTTGTTTTTTGTGACCATCTGCTTGAGCAGTCCGCCCTCGTAGGCGGCATCGATGACTGTGGACCAGAAGTCCTCGTCGTTCGTTTCTCCGATGCCGTAGGTCTCTTTGTCGAACAACTCGTATTCTTCTATCTGGCGGCTCTTCCTGCCCATCAGGAAATCAATGAGCAACTGGCGCTGGGCTGGCATATCTATCTCCAGCAGTGCCTTTATGAGTTTAACTATCGGTTCTTTAGCTTCCATAATGATATATTAAGAGCCTCCTCTTAATCTTCCCTTGAAGGGTGAAACTTTTATAAGCCCTTCCCTTCACGGGAGGGTTGGAGAGGCTTTCGGGGTGCAAATATAGAACAATTATCTATTGCTGCAAAGGAAAATCGGATTTTTTTTAATATAAACGTCTTTCTGCCTCAAATTTGCGACATTGTGGCATTTCACGCTCCATCATGTTATTTCCAACACAACAGGGAGTGTTGATTGCTTCATCATGATAAAGCAATTGCTTGGTCATGATGAAGCAATTGCTTAGTCATGACAAAGCAATGAAGACTCCATGCGTTGTTTTGAAACGAAACGTGTCGTGCGTCCAATGGTTTGCTGCTGCTATTATTTCAACAACGAGGCGAAGCGATATGCGGAATGTATAATTTTTGCCAGATGAAACAAATTTGTTGCCCCGATTCGCGTGTTTTTAACATATCTTAACGCAAGATGTTTGTTCTTTAATCCTTATTTGTATATTTTTGCATACGAATTAATATGAATTGTATTCTGTTGATAACAACAAAACATCAAATAACTTTTTTTATTAACAACAACAAACTATGAGAAGAACAAAACTCTTCAGTGTAGCCCTGCTGGCAGCAGCGTGGCTCGCAGGCGGCTCCGCCCAAGCATGGGACGAGCCTGCAAAAGATGCAGACGGTGTCTATCAGATTGGCACTGCCTCCGAACTCGAATGGTACGCCGAGTACGTCAACTCGTGCGTTGCTGGTGACACCGACGGCAACAATGCCAAATTGATGTCGAAGGCTGTACTTACTGCCGACATCGACCTGACAGGTATCACCCACACACCAATTGGTGCCAGCACCACCTTCAAGTTCGATGGCGAGTTCGACGGCCAGCACCACCGCATCAAGAACATGATTATCAACAACACGCTTGATAATCAAGGCTTCTTTGGTTGCGTTCGCGGTAACGCCATCATCAAGAACATCATCATCGACAAGAGTTGCTCCATCACGGCAGGCAACCGTGCCGCAGGTCTCATCGGTACTTTGCAGACACCAGCAGACGGCAAGTGCCGCATCCTCAACTGCGTCAACGAAGCCAACGTGACCAGCGTCAGCGGCGTGGCTGCAGGCATTGTCGGCGCCGGCCAGTCAGCCTACGCATTCTTCAAGATACACAACTGTGTCAACACAGGTAAGATTACTGGTGCCAGCAACAACAAGGCCGCAGCATTCAACGGATGGGGTGCCGACAGCGGTAAGGGCAACAGCCAGGTATGGAACTGCTACAACCTGGGCGAGCTGAGTCCTCTCGATGGAAACAACACCTTCTTCCGCGGTTCTTTCCGCAGCGTGCAGAACTGCTTCGATGCTGTTAGCACTGTCTATCAGAACGGTGTATCAGCCATTTCTGCCGAAGACATCGCTAACGGTCGTCTCTGCTACCTGCTGAACCAGGGCGAGACAGAAGGCATCAGCTTCAAGCAGACGATTGGCGTTGACCCGTATCCCATGCCAGTGGCAGACGGAGCTGTGGTTTACCAGGTTGCAGACCTCGACTGTGCAGGCAACCCCAAGGGCGGTGTAACATACAGCAACACCGATGGCGGCTCTCAGGATGATCACAACTACGACACAGCAACAGGTCTTTGCACAGTCTGCTCTGCTCCCAAGGTTGACTGGATGAGTGCAGAAGCCGACGGTTTCTTCTATCTTGGCACACCTGCTCAGGTTGAATGGTTCTCCGCAATGGTAAGAGCCGGTTACGGCGCAATGAATGCCAAACTGACTGCCGACATTGACTACCAAGGTGTGCCCGATGCTCACATGCCCATCGGAACAAGTGCCAAGAAGTTCTTTGGCCACTTCGACGGTCAGGGTCATCGCATCAAGGGAATGGTGCTGACTACTGCCAGCAGACTTGAGAACCGCGGCTACGACGGCAACGGCTTCTTCGGTTCTGTTCGCGGTGGCGGTACATCTGTTGATAACATTTATACAAACGAAGTCATCATCGAGAACCTCATCATCGACAGCTCTTGCTCCATTCAGCACGACAACAACTTCGCAGCTGGCCTTGTGGCTCACATCAACAGCCGCAACGACGAGAACAGCAACATCATCATCCGCAACTGCGGCAACGAGGCAAACGTTTCAACCACAGGTAAGAACGCTGCTGGTATCCTTGGCTGTGTAGAGGCAACAAACGTTGGTCTGAAGCTCTACAACCTCTGGAACAAGGGCAACATCACAGGCAACGCTGGCGAAAGTGCAGCCATCTGCGCTTGGACTGGTCAGCGCAATGTGAATGGCGAAGTAGATGTAGAAGGTTGCTGGAACATCGGCGAAGTAACAGGCGTTGACGGCAACGGCTACAACCTCATTCGTCGCAACACGAACATCGTTCCTCGCAACATCGTTGACCTCTGCACAACGAATGCTGGCAATCAGGGCAAGGTTGCTGTCCTCAACACTGCAGACCCCATCGCAAGCGGTGAGCTTTGCTACCTCCTGAACGGCGACCAGTCTGAAATCGTTTACACTCAGAACCTCGGCACAGACGAGATGCCCGTTTATCGCAACGCTTCTCACAGCCAAGTTTATCAGGCAGGTACTGTCGATTGCTTAGGTGCAGCAGTAGGTGGCGTTACTTATAATAACACAAGCGGCGAGACCATCGTGCTTCCCCACAACATCAACGCTGAGATTGGCATGTGCGACGTTTGCTACACGCAGTTCCAAGAGCCTGCACTCGTTGACGGCTACTATGAAATCAAGAATGCTGGCAACCTGGAATGGTTCAGCCATAAGGTTGACGAAGGTGGCGACGCTAACCTCCAGATTAACGGCAAACTGATGAACGACATCGACATGCTCGGTATAGAGAACCTCCACTTGCCCATCGGCGTGAACACTGGCAAGAAGTTCAACGGCACATTCGATGGTCAGGGCTTCCGCATCAAGAACATGATCATCGAGCGTCCTTCCGACAGCAACATCGGCTTCTTCGGCTTCCTGCGTGGCAACGCTCAGAACACGACAGTCAAGAACCTCATCATGGACAAGAGCTGCACCATTCACGGCTACAACCGCGTGGGCGGCATCACAGGTAGCTGCCAGAACAACGGCGCACTCATCACTCTGGAGAACATCATCAACGAGGCAACTGTCATCGCCGAGCATCAAGATGCAGCCGGCATCATCGGCGGTCAGGAAGGCAACGGTCCCAAGTGGTACATCCACAATGTGCTGAACCTTGGCACCGTTACAGCTAAGAACGAGGCTCCCTATGCTGGTGCTCTTTGCTGCTACCTTGGTGGCAACGGCGAAAGCGTCATCGAGAACTTCGTGAACCTCGGCACTATCAACGGCCACAGAGGCGGCAACATCGGTCGCATCGCTGGCACACATATCAACATCATCGACCTCTCCGATACAGACTTCGACAGCAGCCTCGAGGCCAACTATGGTCTCGACAGCGGTCTGACAAAAGATGACATCGCTAACGGTAAGCTTGCCTACACCGTAGGTTGGGGCCAGTTCCTCGGCGTGGACGCATATCCCACTCCTCTGAGCGGCTTGGCTCCCGTCAGCTATGTAGGCGATGCAGGCTATGCCACAATGTACGACACCACAACTGGCTACACGCTCAATGGCGACGTAAAGGCTTATGTTGCAGTACTCAACAATACATGGCTCGAACTCACCGAGATAGAGAATGTTCCCGAAAGTACTCCCGTAGTCCTTAAGGGCACCTATTACAACAAGTTGGCTCAAGACCTGCCTGCCATCAACATTGCCAACAACCTCAAGGGCACTGATGCAGACACCGAAGCCGATGGCACAATGTACATCCTCGCAAAGCCCGAAGATGAAGAGGTTGGTTTCTACAAGGCAAATGCTGGCACCACCATTGCCGCAGGCAAGGCTTACTATCAGAGCACAAGCGGCGTGAAGGCATTCTACTTCGACGGCGACGATGCAACCGGCATTAAGGACCTTAACGACCTTAAGGACTCTAAGGACTTTAACGATGCAGCTATTTACAACCTCGCTGGCCAGCGCATCAGCAAGATGCAAAAGGGCATCAACATCATGAATGGCAAGAAGGTACTCTATTAATTCAAAATGAATAAATTCAAAATTCAAAATTAATAGCCCGTTCGGGCGGATTTGCAATCCGACCGCAAAGAGTATAGGGATTTGCAATCCCGACATGTAGCATTACAAATGCTTATACTCTATGCTGGCGGATTGCAAATCCGCCAGAACAGCGGGGTAAATGACTAAATAGTAAATAAATTGTAAATCGTAAATTATGAAGACATATTTGATGCCTGCCTTGAAGGTGGAAGAGGCTCAGGCCGCACAGATGCTGGCAGCGAGCCTGGGAATTAACAGCGACAAAACCGTCAGCGGCAATGATGCGCTGACCAAGGAAGACGTTTTGGATTTCTTGGACGACGAAGAATAAAGCCTCTGCCCTTGATGCCATATAAAGAGAAGGGTGTGTCAATTCTTTTTGACACACCCTTCTCTTGTGTTCCATTAAACCCGAATCGGTCTATATTATGTTGTTCCTTCGCTCCTGACGATGACCTTCACCTTGACGATGCGGCGCTGGTCAACTTCCATAACATCAAAAGCAAAGCGTTTGTACTCGATACGTTCGCCTTGAGTCGGGAATTCTCCCTTAATCTCCAGCAATAATCCTGCCAATGTCTCTGCCTCGCCTTCGATATTTTCGAAGTAATTGTCGTCGATGCCGAGCACCTTTGTGAAGTCCGACATGAGCGTCTTTGCCTCGAAGATATAGGTGTTCTGGTTGAGACGCTGGTAGGGCTTCTCCTCGTCGTCGTACTCATCGTTAATCTCGCCCACGATTTCCTCCAGGATGTCCTCCATTGTGACGATGCCGCTTGTGCCGCCGAACTCGTCGACAACGATGGCGATGTGAACCTTGTTCGCTTGGAAGTCGCGCAGCAGATCGTCTATCATTTTTGTCTCAGGCACGAAATATGCTGGACGGATGAGCGTCTGCCAGCGGAAGCCCTGCGGCTTGCCGAGGTGGGGTAGGAGGTCTTTGATGTAGAGCACGCCCTTGATGTTGTCCTGCGTGCCCTGATAGACAGGGATTCGGCTGTAGTTGTTGGCGACAATGCAGGCGAGAACGTCTTTCCACGAAGCCTTGATGTCGAGGTCAACAATATCGACACGGCTGGTCATGATTTCCTTTGCCATTTCTCCGCCGAAGCGTATAATGCCTTTCAGCATGTTGCTCTCCTCGGCAATGTCCTTTTTGTCCGTCAGTTCCATGGCCTTTTCCAGGTCGTCAACGGTCAGCATGTCTTCGTCATGGTGTGCCAGTCGTCTTGTGATAACTTTGCTTCGGATGAGGAGCTTACTCAAAGGCCAGAAGATTTTGCTCAACACTTGAAGCTTAGGAGCGGCAAATCGGCAGAAGGCAAGGGCATGCTGGGCGCTGTAAATCTTCGGTATTATCTCCCCAAATAGTAAAAGCAGGAACGTCAGCAGTACCGTCATGACAAGGAACTCGAGCCACTTTGCCTGACCGAAATCTATAGTCTTGTCAAAGCAGAAGTACAGGATGATTATGACGGCGACGTTCACCAGATTGTTGCTGATGAGTATGGTGGCAAGCAGGCGTTCGCTGTCGTCCAGCAGGGCTTTCACTTTCCCGTCGGCACGATGCTCTTCCTCGTCGATGGTGTTGCGGTCAGCGGGTGACAGACTGAAGAAAGCTATCTCGCTTGCCGAGACAAAACCCGAGCACAGGAGCAGTATCAGGACGATGCCGAAGGCAATCCATACGCCAAGCGTCGGCATGTAGAGGACGACATCACTCATCGTTCTTTACTTTAGGAGTCAGCATTTCCATCGACTCTGCCCATATCTCCGTGATTTGGCGACGGATGCCGTTGCGGTCGTCGTAGGTGCGTGAGTGTATCTGTCCCTCGATGAAGAGCTTGTCGCCTTTGTGGACATAGTTCTCGACGATTTCTGCCAATTTGCGCCAAAGCACAACGTTGTGCCACTCGGTACGGTCAGGCACTTCCGTCCCATTTTGTAGCTTATAGCCGCGCTCGGTGGTGGCGAGCCTAAGACTTGCCACGCAGACACCCGCATCGATGTACTTCACCTCAGGATCATTGCCGACATTTCCAATCAGCATTACTTTATTCATCTTTTTAATTATAATTTGACAATTTACTATTTACGATTTTATCATTTGTTTGTGCAAAAGTACAAAGAAAATAAGAATAAAGAAAGAAGATTCAAGAATTATTTCGTAACTTTGTACTCATAAACTAAGAAACTAACAAACGAATCGACCTATGAAACCTTTGCTTTTAGTGTTTGCAATGCTTGTGTCCCTGACATCAAATTGTAAAACCGTCAAATCGTCAAATTGTCAAATCCGTTGGTGTACCTTCAATATCCGTCTGCAAAATGATGGTGACGAGAAAGCCGGCGTTGGGTGGAGTGTCCGCAAAGACCGCGTGGCGGATTATATCAAGGAAAAGCACATCGACATTATTGGTATGCAGGAGGTGCTGCATCCTCAGCTCGAGGACTTGCTAGAGCGTCTGCCCGAATATGATTACGTTGGGGTAGGGCGTCACGATGGCAAACAGGCTGGTGAGTACTCGCCCATCTTCTATCTCAAGGAGAAGTTCGAAGTCTTGGAGAAGGGCAACTTCTGGTTGAGCGAGACCCCCGACGTGCCAGGCTCAAAGGGTTGGGATGCCGCCCTGGAACGTGTCGCCAGCTATGCCAAGCTTCGCGACAAGGTTACAGGCAAGGTCTTTATGGCTGTCAACACGCATTTCGACCACGTTGGCGTAGTAGCTCGCCGCGAGAGTGCGAAGCTCATCATGCGAAAGATACAGGATATTGTCGGCTCTCAACCTGCCGTCGTGACAGGCGACTTCAACGTCACTGAAGACGACGAAGCCTACGCCACCATGTTGGGAGGAGAAATGGTAAATGGTAAAATGGTAAATTGTAAATTACACGATGCTTACCACATGACGCCCAACCACACAGGCACCACCTACACCTGGCATCAGTTCTGTCAGCTTCCTCCCCTCAAGCGCGCGAAGATAGACTTCATCTTCATCACCCCCACCATTCGCGTCAACCACTCGCATATTGAGATTCCCAATACCGAAGCCTTGCTCTCCGACCACAACCCTCATTGGGCGGACTTGGAGTTCTAAAGGCTCCTTCTTTCCGCACTGTCTCATATCTATATAACGTGAAGTTATTTTTTTGTTAGACTGAAAATAAGAGTAGTTATTGAAACGAGAACGCCAGTTACCGACACGGCCAATGTGGTGATAGGACCGATACTGGAGTTCTGTGCCTTCACCTTATTGGGTTCCACATATACAACATCATTCTGTTGCAGATAGAAGTAGGGCGAGTTGATGATGTTGGCATCGTTAAGGTTAAGCACATGAATCTCCTTCTCGCCTGTTGCATCCTCACGGATGAGTTTTACGCGGTCACGTCTGCCATAGATGGTCAGGTCGCCAGCCTGTGCGAGTGCCTCCAGAATAGTGATTTTCTCGTTTGCGACAGTGAACATGCCCGGCCTGGCCACCTCACCCATCACGGATATTTTGTAGTTAATCATACGCACGGTGACAATGGGATTCTCCGCCTCTGTCATGTATGGCTTAATCTTGTCGTGGATGAGTTGTTCGGCAGCATTTTTGGTGAGTCCGGCGAGATGCAGAGTTCCGACTAAAGGGAATTTGATGTTTCCATCATTGTCCACGATATAGCTTTGAAGCATGGCCTGAGAATAGCTGTTGCGCTGTCCAAGGGTGTAGGGCGTAGGAATAGTGAGGTTGAAGGGGACTGCTGCTGCGTCGTCGGAGGTGCTGACTGTGATGCTAAGTACATCTTTCGGCATGATCTTTGCATCATAAAGATACGGAGAAGTGTCAAGCGACACAGAGTTGCTGTTCTTGAAGTATGCCACATTCCTGCTGGCACAACTGACAAACAATAGTGCTACCGTAGCAATAAAAAACAAATTAACGATATTCTTCATATGAGGTTATAAGTTTTTGAGGTTATAAGGTTATACGGTTTTGAGGGGTTAAAGTTTTATATCTCACTTCTTTATGCTATTATCATCCTTGGAGCCGTAATGGGAGGAAGCGTAGTTGCCGTAACTGCCATAGTGACCATAGCCGTACTTGCCATAACTATAGCGGCCATATTTACCGTATCGTCCGTAGCCATAGTAGTAGCCGTACTTTCTCTTCGACATATCAACCCCGTTGAGTACCACGCAGACATTAGGTAGCTTGTTATCCTGAGCCAGCGAATTGAGCAGTGCGAGGTTTGCCTTTGGCGAATAGTCAGCGCGGCAGACGAAGCAGCTGACATTAGCATAGCGGGCCAGGTGTAGGGTGTCGGTGACCAGTCCAACGGGAGCTGTGTCGAGGATGATGTAGTCGTACTCCTTGTCTAGCAGGTCAAGCACCTCCTTCAGGTTCTTACGGCTTAGCATCTCCGCAGGATTTGGAGGAACAGGCCCCGACAAAAGGAGGTCAAGGTTGGGGTGAATCCCAGAGTTGAAAGACTCTTTGTGCAGATCTTCTGCGGTGACTTGCTCCGCCCTGAGCAGGTTTGTGAGGCCCCGTTTCTGGTTTGACGTTCCGAACAGTCGTCCGAGTGCGGGCTTGCGGATGTCGCATCCGACGAGGACAACCCTCTTGCCAAGCAAGGCGAACGACATTGCGAGGTTGGCTGCAAGGAATGTTTTGCCTTCGCCGGAGATGCCCGAGGTGAAAAGGATTGTTTTCTCGTTTGCTTTCATCATAAACTGCACACTGGTGCGCAGCGAACGGAACACCTCGTCCATCTGGTCATTCTTGTCAGCCTGTACCACAATGCCCGCAGAGGTCTTTGCCTTTTCGTTGGCTACGGGCACATCGACCACAATAGGTACTTTTGTGAGTGAGGTGACATCATCGCGGCCCTCTATGCGATAGCGCAGCAGCTCTTTGACAAACAAAATGACAAACGGAATGAACAAGCCCATAAATAAAGCTAACGCAAGAGTCCTGCCTTTTCGTGGGCTGACTTTTCCTGCAAGCAGCGGTTGGGCAATGAGTTTTCCCTTGTCAGCAGTTGCTGCAAGGGAGATGCTGTTTTCCTCGCGCTTTTGCAGCAGTAGCAGGTAGAGTCCTGAGCGCACTTCCTGCTGACGTCCTATCTGATTGAGCACACGTTCTTGCTCTGGCGTGCTGCCGATACGTCCCTGGTATCTTGCATACTGACCCTGAACGGAGTTCCTTTGCAGCTCAACGGAATGGCGAGCTTGTGAGAGTGCCTGTCGTATAGATGATTCGAGATTCTCGAGTGTGGCTGTAATGGCCTGAACCTGTGGCAACTGTTCGCTGGAACTTCGCATCAGTCGGTTGCGCTCCTGTACGGTTCTGTTGTAGTCGGCTATCAGTTGGGTGGATGCTTGGTCGGTCATGCCGATGTTGGCTGGTATCAACTTATAGCGGTTTTCCGGGTTTTCCATGTATTGTTGCAGATAGTCGAGCAATTGCAACTGCGTATTGACATCAGCCAGACGAGTGGCGAACTGGGCAGAAAGTTGCAACGACTGTGCTGCGTCTGCCTCCAGTTGGGTGACAGAATTGCGTCGTTTGTAGTTCTCCAGAGAACTCTCCGTTGTTCCCAATTCGGCATCAATCTTCTCTAAACGTTGGTTGATGAACTCTTCTGTCTTCATTGCCACTTCGTTTTTATCCACATTGGCCTGGTCATTATAGCAAATCACAAGCTCGTTGATGAAGTCGATGCCCCGTCTGATGTTCTCGTCGTTAAGTGTGATGGCGGCAATCGAGGTTTCCCTTGATGTTGGTTCCACGATCAACCGTCGCATATAGTCGAGTGCAACCACCATGGGCGGACGTATGGTGACGAGGAGGGGTGTCCCATTTTGGAATCGGTCTTCCTTACCTGGTTTATACTTTGGGTTGCTCATGAAGGAGATTGTACCGTAGTCTGTCTTGACTGATGTATTAATCGAATCAATGTCCTGGCTGTCTTGCATTATAACCTTCCCACTTCTGATTATTGAAATGTCGGCATGATAGCCCTCTCCTTTCTTTGTGATGGCCATTTCTATGGCATAGACGCCCTCCAGCATATAGTAGTCCATCGAGTCGAGCGCAACAGGGGAGATGTCGACTGTAACAGGCTGGGAGGAATAAATCAGTTTTTTACTGATGCGTCCTTCGAGTTGATACTCCGTGTAGAGTTTTAGGCGCTTTACGGCATCATGTACCGTAACTGGCGACGCCAGTATCTCTATTTCATTTTCGAAACCGCTGGAGTTGTTCATGATGCCGAAGTCTTCCATGTTCGGGAGTATCTGCTTGGCCGATCTAAATGATGATTTCTTTTCCTCATCCTTTACGAGCATTCTGGCCGTCATCTGGTAGGTGGGTTGGACATAACGCAGATATAAGTAGGCCCCGCACATACAGATGACTAAAGAAATCAGGTACCACTGCCAGTTCAGCACCAGATGGGCAAATACTTTCTGGAAGCTAAAACTTGCTCCTTTCCTCTCGTCGCCTATAAGGTCTTTCAGGTCTTCGAGGTCTTCCAAATCAATTTCTACTTTGTCTGTCATGTTATAATTTTTTAATTGTTAGTATTATAATTCTCTCATTTTATTTCATTCCTATCTTCTCTTTAAGAATGTTCCACAAGAACAAAGGAATTCCAATCACATACCTCCTCCACATTCGCTTAGGCTCTAAAAGCAACCTGTAGAGCCATTCCATCGA
>JAFXZK010000020.1 GCA_017541265.1 Bacteroidaceae bacterium
ATCCTGACGGTGATTGGTTACTCCATCAACGATAAGGTGGTGGTGTTCGACCGTATTCGTGAGAACTTGCGTCTCCATCCGAAACAAGACATCCAGAAGGTGTTCAACGACTCTGTCAACCAGACATTGGCTCGTACCATCAACACCTCACTCTCCACGTTGATCGTGTTGCTTTGCATCCTGTTCATCGGTGGTAGCAGCATCAAGGGCTTTGCCTTCGCTATGACACTGGGTGTCATCTTCGGAACGCTGTCGTCTATCTTCATCGCTTCGCCCATCGCTTACTTGTGGATGGGTCGTAAGATCAAGGAAGACGTCGCAGAGGCTGCGTAACCCAACTATAACCTAACTTTATATACCAAGCAAAACCAAGGGCATCTGGGCCAAGCGCCCAGGTGTCCTTTTTATTCAAAACAGATATGCAAGAGACAAGACAAAACAAGATTGCGCGACTGCTGCAAAAAGAACTGGCGCAGATATTCCAGGAGCAGACACGAGCCATGCACGGTGTGATGGTGTCGGTCACCCGGGCGAAAGTGAGCCCCGACCTGAGCATCTGCACCGCCTATCTGAGCGTGTTCCCCAGCGAGCGAGGTGAAGAGATTCTCTCCAACGTGAACGAGAACACACGCACCATCCGCTACGAACTAGGCACGCGCATTCGCAACCAAGTGCGCATCATCCCAGAGTTGCGCTTCTTTATCGACGATTCATTGGACTATATCGACCGCATTGACGAGTTACTGAAGAAATGAACTTCCCCTTTTTCATCGCACGCCGCTACCTCTTCTCGAAGAAGTCCACCAATGCCATCAACGTGATATCGCTCATCTCGGTGATAGGTGTTGCTGTGGGATCGATGGCACTCATCATCGTGCTCAGTGTCTTCAACGGTTTCCACGACCTTGTGGCCTCGTTCTTCACCCAGATGGACCCGCAACTCAAGGTGGTGCCCATAGAAGGAAAAACGGCACCTGCCGACGACCCGATACTCACCGAGATACGCCAGATGCCTGAAGTGGATGTGGCTACAGAAACTGTGGAAGACATGGCATTGGCCGTCTACAACGACAAGCAGTCAATGGTGACCGTGAAAGGCGTGGACGACAACTTCGACCAACTCACTCACATCACCGAAATTCTCTATGGCGAAGGCGAGTTCCAGTTGCATGCCGCCGACCTGCAATATGGCATCATCGGCATTCGTCTGGCGCAAGAGTTGGGTGCTAACGTGCGCTTCGGCAACTACCTGCGCATCTATGCCCCGCGTCGCGATGGGCAACTTGACCTTTCCAATCCCTCCGAAGGATTCATTCTCGACTCACTGTGCTCACCCGGCGTGGTGTTCTCGGTGAGACAAGCCAAATACGACCGCAACTACATCATCGCGCCCATCGGCTTCGCACGCAACCTGTTCGCCCAGCAAGGCATGGTCTCGGCCCTTGAACTGCGACTGAAGGACGGCAGCGACATTGACGCCGTAAAGAAAAAGATGGAACGCGTTGCCGGTAGCGAATACCGTGTGCTCGACCGATTCGAGCAACAGGCCGACACGTTTAAAATCATGCAGATTGAGAAGATCATCGCTTATATCTTCTTGACTTTCATCCTCGTCGTGGCCTGCTTCAACATCATCGGCTCACTCTCTATGCTCATCATCGACAAGCGCGACGATGTACAGACCTTGCGCAATCTGGGTGCCGACGACCGCCAAATCTCTCGCATCTTCCTCTTCGAAGGCCGTTTCATCGCCGTCATTGGCGCAGTCATAGGCATCGCCCTAGGCTTGTTACTCTGCTGGCTGCAGCAACGGTATGGACTCGTGGCACTAGGCGAAAGCAGCGGCTCGTTCGTAGTAAACGCCTATCCCGTAAGCGTCCACTACACCGACGTTGTTGTCATCTTCTTCACGGTGATTGCCGTGGGATGGCTCGCTGTGTGGTATCCCGTGCGCTATCTCTCCCGCCGCCTGCTGGCCGACAAGAGCGAATAAGCATTAACCCGAAGACTTATATTATAATAAAATAAGGTATAGGGTGAGACCTATGCCTTACTGAACTTTTCTTTGCCTTGCTTACATCGTGGGCAACGCCAGTCGTCGGGCAAGTCTTCGAAAGCCACACCATCGTGCTCAGCGGGGTCATATACATAGCCGCAAATAGAGCAAACATACTTGCCAGAAGCTTCTTGCTTGGAGAAGTCCACCTCAGCAAGCACAGTCGGCACAGGATTATCCAAATCCATCACACGCTTGGCCTCCAAGTTCTCATAACCCTGCGGAGTGTGGGTGCCGCAATAAACCGTTGGATGGTTGCGGATGAACTCGCGAATCCGGTCTTGTGTCTCACGAGCAGCAGGTAGGTCGTCGAAGACCACCGACAGTTTATCCTCATACAAGGCCTCATCCACATAGGTGATGTCTCCATGAATCATGTAGAACAGTCCGTCCATCTCTACGATGATGATGCTGTTGCCCTTGGTATGGCCTTTGGCTTTGATGAGGTAGATGCCTTCTTGAATCTTCTGAGCATCAGGGAAGTTATAATACGGCCCGTCGGTGAAGCTGACGGGAACGAGATTCGTAAGTCCCTGCAACTCTGCAGCGTCCATCTCTTCCTCGTTTACATAAACCTTTGCATTGGGGAACGAGCGCAACTCACCGCTGTGGTCTGCATGGCGGTGGGTGAGCAAAATCTTCGTCACCTGCTCAGGCTTGTAGCCGAGGGCTGCGAAAGCCTCCAAATAGGTACAAATGTCCTTGCCCGTAAAGGCCAGTGAGTTTTCATCGGGTGCTTCCTCTGGTGTTCCAGCTGGGATACCCGTATCCACAAGAATCACCTCGCTGCCCGTGTCAATCAGATAGTTCTGCAGACTACCGCGATAGCGTATGTTCTTGTCGAATTTCTCCATACCCTCCATTCCCGAGCCTTGCTCGCCTACCCGTAGCCTTTCACCGCCAAAGACGAAAGGCTGGGTGTAGAACCCGTCTTTTCTGAATTTTACTGCTTTGATTTCCATAGTGTTATAAATGATTAAATGGTTGATTGTATGAATTGGCGCAGTTCTTCTAAGTCCTGCTTATTGGGATGCCCAGCATACAGAGGTCCCATGGAACCCTTGCAGGTGAAGGAACGCTCGTCGACCGTAATACCTTGTGCTTCCAACAGTCTGCGCATCTGTGGCACAGGTGACTTAATGATGGCACACGAGCCAAAGCAAATGGCACGTTTCACCTTGTCGGGAGTGAGGGTGCGAATGAAGTCTGCCATATCGCTACTGATTTTGCCAAGCATGACACCAGAGCCAAGATAGAGCACATCTATAGGCTCCGTAATAGGTGATGATAAGGTCTCGGCTTTTACGCCCGTAACCTCACTCACAACTTCTGCCATTTTCGCCGAATGACCGAACTTTGTAAAATAACGAATTGCTTTTGTCATAGTTTATTTTGTTTTAGTTCATCATTTCCTCTATTTCATCGCGATGCTCAAAGAGTGTGCAACCGCCGGTGTGTTCCCATCCGAGGGCGCGGGCAGCACGTATCTTGCGGAACAAAGGAGACTGAAGAGCCTTACGCAATCCGAGCTCAGCCACGTTGCTGTCGCTGAAGGGAGAGAAGGGACAAGGTTCTGCCGAGCCGTCAGGACCGATGTGGAAGAAGCCACGTCCTGAAGCCAGACAACCGCCAAGGGCTTTCTCGTCGCCTGGGAAGGAGAGGAAGATGATGTCCGAATAGTCCCTTCGACGCTCCTCCAATACTGCTTCCATCTGTGCCACATGCTCGTCGGCGAAGGCCAAATGCTCCGTCCCTGGCTCCGTGGGGACGTATTCGATGAAGAACACTATCTTGCAACCATAAGCGCGTAGCTGGTCGATGAATTCCTTGGATGTGACTTGTGCCAGATTCTCTGTCGTCACGGTGATGCTGGTGCCGAAGAAGAGGTCCTCCTCTTTCAGCAGTTCCATCGACTGCATAGCCCTACGAAACACTCCCTGCCCGCGCCGCTCATCGGTACCGAAAGCCGTTCCCTCGATGCTGATGATAGGTACGAGATTAAGCCGCTTGCGCAAGAACTCGATGTAGGCAGGTCCGATGAGAGTTCCATTGGTGAAGATGGGAAATATCATGTCCTTCACCTCGCCTACGGCCTCTAAGATGTCTTTGCGCATCATCGGTTCGCCGCCAGCCAGCAGCGAGAAATTGATGCCCAATGAAGCAGCTTCGGTAAAGATGTCGCGCCATTGTTGTGGAGTCAGCGTCTGCTTACGGTTGTCCTCAGAATCCTCGGCAATGCCGTTGCTGCGGGCGTAGCAGCCCTTGCAATGCAGGTTGCACGTGGTCGAGATGCTGCTGATGAGGAATGGCGGTATCTCCAGCCCTTCTTCTTCCAACACCTTTCTCCGACGCTTCTCCGACTTCTCAAACAACCGTTGCATCCTATAGGCGAATTTCGCTTCACGCGGATTCGTCAGTACGTTTTTATAGGCCGTTGCCATGATGTTGCGGATGCTGCCACTCATATAGGCAGCCAAATCCAGAGTTTTGGAATCTTCCATCATGACTATTCTTCTATAGGTACAAATTTCTCCTTCTTACGTTTGCAGCGGGGGCAACGCCATGAGTCGGGCAAGTCTTCAAACTTTGTGCCTGGTGGAATGTTCTGTTTGGGGTCGCCCTTTTCTGGATCATATGTATACTTACAGGGGCATTTAAACTTAGTCATCGTCGTTTTCTTTTAGTTCTTGTTTAAGGAAAAGGGGGGCAGGCTCAAGCGTCTTTCAGCTCTTCGCCTTATCAAGCCGACCTGCCTACCCGTTTTGAAGAATTGAGCAGCACCATTCATCGGGAAACTGCTTAAGCCAAAGGGAGAATTACTTGGCGGGCTCCCACTTGCAGCGGACGGGTGAAACGATGGCACCCTCCTTCTTCAACTCTGCAAAAGCCTTGTCAACTTCCTTGCGGTCGGCTCCAAGTGCTTTTGTCACTTCACCTGCCGAGACGGGCTTGCCAGCCTCACGCATAGCTTGTAATACTTGCTCTTTCATAGTGTGTAATAGTTCGATTGTTAGAATGTTATTAAAGTTGCTTAATCAGCCAGTTCTGAGCACCAATGCACTCAATCATCTCCAAAGCGCCCTGACTCCAGTAGAGATCTTCCTCTTCGTCCTTCAAGTAACCCACCATAATCTCATAGGTGGTGGGGTCGTTCACCAGCGTTTCACAGCATTTGTAGAGCAGGTCCACGCCAGCCTTCTGAATGTCGAGGTCGGCCTTGATATACTCAATGGGATTGCTGATGAGTTCGCGGCTCTTGGCGCCGTCGAACTTGATATCGCCGCCGAGATTAAGGATGCGCTCAGTGAATTTCTCCACCCATCCCATCTCCTCGTTGAAGTGGTCAATATACTTCTGTCCAAGTTTCTCAAATCCCTGAGCCTTGAAAATCTGTCCCTGAAGTTTATGTACGAGTGCGCCTTCTGTCAGGCCTGTTGCAAAAAACTGTAATGCTTCGATTGATTTCTGCTTGTCCATAATTCTGATTTGTTTATAATTAATTGTTAACGACGGCAAAATTACGATTATTTTGCACGATATCCAAAGATGAGATGATACATAAATTGTCTGAAACGATACAATGTCGGAAAAAAGTTATATCTTTGCAAATGAAATGTATAGTCTGAAAGAAGCTTGGATCAAAATGCACGGCAAAGAGCCCGTGGAGCAATGGGACGGAAAAATCTATTGCAACGAGACCGACGCCAACATCACCTTCCGCGCCAACGAAACCCACGGCTACATAGCCGCATATACCTTCACGCTGGTGCTGGAAGGCTGCCTCACCATTGACTATAACGGACGTGAACTCACCCTACTGCCCGACGACATCTATATGTACTCGCCAGGACTGCCCGTCACCATCATTGCCGCCTCCAGCGATTATCACGGCATCTGCCTGCTGGCCGACGAACATGTCACCATCGATTCGCCCATCGTGCACGACTTGGTTCACATTGCCTACGCCCCCCTTGTGCAACTCCATGAGCCCAAGTTGCGCTTACCGCATAACGACGCCTTACGCTTGGGCGAGAAAATGAGGGAAATACGCGACTATCTGCACTCCAACCACATCTATAAAACCGAAATCCTGCGCATGCTCTATGCCGTCTTCCTGCTCGACCTTCAGAATGCGCAAGACAAGGCAATGCCCACCCACAATGTCCCTCCACGCGTAGAAGAGATTTTCATCGGCTTCCTCCGGCTGTTGCCCCTACACTTCGCCGAGCATCACGACATCGCCTTCTATGCTTCGAAACTCAACATCTCAACCGTCTATCTTTCGCGTGTAGTTCGCCAAGTAACCGGCCGTACCGTCATCGACTATATCAACCAGCACCTGCTGATGGAGGCCTCCTACCTGCTTCAAACCACATCACTCAGCATCACACAGATTGCCGACCAACTCCATTTTGCCGACACGCCATCGTTCAGCAAGTTTTTCTCACGCAAGAAGGGCATCTCTCCGAAAGACTTCCGCAAACACTAAGTTGTTCGTCAGCAACATTCAATTCAAGCAAATCTTCAGCCAAAATGCCCCTGAACATCAGGCTCTTCCCTCCGTTTATATCACTATCCAGTGGTAAAGAGGGCTTCTTGTCTCTTCATTTGTGGCCTTTAATGTTGTCATTTGTGGCCTTTAATGTTGTCATTTGTGGCCTTTAACGTTGTCATTTGTGGCTTCTCGTGAAGTAAAATAAATTATTTTGCTCGGTAAAATAAATTATTTTAGTCGGTAAAATAAATTATTTTGGTCAGTAAAATAAATTATTTTACTAGACCATAGCATATCTCTGACGGCGTTAGGTC
>JAFXZK010000021.1 GCA_017541265.1 Bacteroidaceae bacterium
CTATCTCAATACCGAGAAGCAGGGCACGCCCATCGAGGTGGCCATCATGTATAACACCGCTTACACCGAGAACCTACACTCATACGTCAACAACATCAACACCATCGAAGGCGGCACACACCTGCAAGGCTTCCGTATGGCCTTGACACGCGTCTTGAAGAAATACGCCGAGGAAAAGTACGACAAGGAGCTGGAGAAGCTTGCCAAGAACAGCGTCGAGATAAGCGGCGAGGACTTCCGCGAGGGACTCACGGCCGTCATCTCCATCAAGGTGGCCGAACCTCAGTTCGAGGGTCAGACCAAGACAAAGCTGGGCAACAGCGAGGTGGCAGGCGCCGTGCAGCAGGCCGTCGGCGAGGCGCTGACGAACTATCTCGAGGAACATCCCCGCGAGGCGAAACTCATCGTCGACAAGGTGCTGTTGGCAGCTCAGGCCCGTGTGGCAGCACGAAAGGCTCGCGAGAATGTGCAACGCAAGAGCCCTATGAGCGGAGGCGGACTGCCAGGCAAACTGGCCGACTGCTCCGACAAAGACCCCGCAAACGCCGAGCTGTTCATCGTCGAGGGTGACTCAGCAGGCGGCTCGGCAAAGCAAGGCAGGAACCGTCACTTCCAGGCCATACTGCCCATCCGTGGCAAGATATTCAACGTGGAGCGCGTGATGTGGAACAAAGCCTTCGAACACGAGGAGGTCAACAACATCATACAGGCGCTGGGCGTCAAGTTCGGCTTGAATCCCGACGACTATAAGGAGGCGAACTACGACAAACTGCGTTACTACAAGACCATCATCATGACCGATGCCGACGTCGACGGCTCGCACATCGACACGCTACTCATGACGCTCTTCTTCCGCTATATGCCCCAGCTCATCAAGGACGGCCGCCTCTACATCGCCACTCCCCCACTCTACCGCTGCACCTACGGCAAGGTCGAGGAATACTGCTACGACGAGGATGCACGCATCCGCTTCATACAGACCTACTGCAACGGCGACGCCGACGACACGAAACTCCACACGCAGCGCTACAAAGGTCTGGGCGAAATGAATCCCAAGCAGCTGTGGGAAACCACGATGGACCCCGAGCAGCGCCGCCTGAAGCAAGTCACCATCGACGACGCCGCCGAGGCAGACTACGTCTTCTCCATGCTCATGGGCGAGGACGTCGGCCCCCGCAGGGAGTTCATCGAGAAGAACGCCACGTTCGCGAATATCGATGCCTGATAGTTTTGATGGGTTTAATGGGCCGAATGGGTTTGATGGGTTGAATGGACTTGATGGGCCGAATGGGCTTAATGGGCCGAATGGGCTTAAATGATTATCCGCAATCGCCCGATAACGCCCCAAAGGGGCAATGAGCTACCAGCCCAAGGCATCGCCCTGGGCTGATGGCTGTTGGCCTTTCAGGCCGTATCGCCATTTACTTCCACGAGCATAGCGAGTTAACTTCCCTTTTAACTTCCCTTTTAACTTCCTCTTTAACTTCCCATTTTAACTTCCTTTTTAACTTCCAAATAAAAAAGGCAACTCTTGGGAGCTGCCTTTATCCGTTATAGCGAAAAGATTGTGGCTTGTTAGCCGAGCTTCTGGATGTACTGTGCCAGCTTGCTCTTCAGGTTGGAAGCCTTGTTCTTGTGAATGACATTGATCTTTGCCAATTTGTCAAGAGCTTTCTGAACACTGGGGTACATCTCAATTGCTGCGGCCTTGTCGGTCGTAGCGCGAAGCTTGCGCACTGCGTTACGCATGGTCTTTGCGTAATATCTGTTGTGGAGTCTTCTCTTCTCCTCCTGACGGATGCGCTTTAATGATGATTTGTGATTAGCCATCTTATTTATTTTATTTTTATCTTTAATCCTTGTAGTCCCTAGGAGAGTCGAACTCCTCTTTAGAGAATGAAAATCTCTCGTCCTAACCGATAGACGAAGGGACCTTACCCTTGGCTTTTGGCCGGTGCTTTTGAGCATGGTGGCTCAATTGCGGGTGCAAAGTTACTGCTTTTTCCGAGACTGGCAAAATAATTTCAAGGAAAAATCTTTCTTTCTATGCATTTTTCTTGTTTTTGCCCCCAAAAGTGAAAGAAAAACACTATCTTTACACCAGGATTGGTAACTAAACAGGAAGTAGTAGAAGGAAGTTAGAATTTATGCTTGAGACAACGCAGGGAATTGTTCTTCACTACAACCGCTACAACGACGACTCGGCCGTTGTGGACATTTTTACGCTGTCGCGTGGCAGCGTCGCGTTCCTTGTTCGCGACCGCAGGCAGCAACGCAAAGGCGGAATGCACGCCACACTGCTGCGACCGCTCAACATTGTGGAGCTGGTGTTCGACTACCGCCCGTCGGCGTCGCTGCAAAAGATTCAGGAGCTGCACATCGCACATTGCTACACCTCCCTGCCCTACGACCCCATCAAAGAGACCATAGCACTCTTTCTGTCGGAGTTCCTGCACAACGCACTGCGCAGCGAGATGCAGAACCCCGACCTATACCATTATATATTATATAGTCTGCAATGGCTCGATGCCACCAACGAGGGCGTCGCCAACTTCCACATCGCCTTCCTCGTCCGCTTGACGTACTACTTAGGCTTTTGGCCAAACATAAAGGGCAGGGAAACCCCGCCCTTCTTCGACCTGCGCGACAGCATCGCGACCGATACAGAACCTCCGCACAGCTTCTTCCTCAAGGGTGAAGAGGCTGCGAGACTGTCCTTGTTCCTCCGAATGAGCCTGCGGAACATGCACCATTTCCGCCTGACACGCCAGCAGCGGAGCCGCATACTGGACGTGCTGACGCTCTACTACAAGATGCATGTGCCAGAGTTTCGCGACCTACGGTCTCTGGCGGTGCTGCGCGATGTCCTCGCGTAGAAGATTTCGTTATGGCGTTAAGCTACAGTTCGAACGCAACGCCCATTGTCGGTGTTTCGCTCCCCTGCGTGGGACAGCTCTTCTCCTTGATCTTGCTCACCTCGTCCTTCGTGCGGTTGTAGGCAGGACGTGCATCGACCATCGAGATGATGTCGTCGTTGTCGAGGTCTTCGTCCGTGAAGATGTAGGTGTTGTGACGGCGACGGCGAACGGGCGACCCCGTAGAAGAGCCGTAATAGAAGCCTGCACGCTCCTCGTTGTAGTCCTCGCGCTCCTGGTCGGCAGCCGTCTTCTCCTGCTCCTTCTGCTCCACGATGCCGCGCACGCCGGGTACATTCTGCAGACCGAAGCCTGTGGCAAGCAGCGTAATCTTCACCTTGTCGCCAAGTGAGCTGTCGGTAGCCAAACCCCACTTCGTCTCGACATCCTTGCGGAAACGGCTCATGAAGTCGTTCACCTCGTTCATCCCCTCCATCATCAGGTTGCCCGTCTCGTTGTCGCTGCAGAAGTTGATGTTGAGCAGCACCTTCTTCGAGTTGAAGATGTCGTTGTTGTTGAGCAACGGACTGTTCAGCGCCTCCTGGATGGCCTTCGTGACGCGGTTCTCGCCTTCGCCGAAGCCAGTGCTCATGATGGCGACACCGCCGTCCTTGAGGACTGTCGTGACATCCTGGAAGTCGAGGTTGATGGTGCCGTGCATCGTGATAATCTCCGCGATGCTCTTGGCTGCGATGCTGAGGGTGTCGTCGGCCTTGGCAAAGGCATTGATGACGGTCAGCTCAGGATAAATCTCACGCAGACGCTCGTTGTTGATGACCAGCAGGGCATCCACATGCTTGGAAATTTCCTCCACGCCGTCCAGTGCCTGGTTGATTTTCTTGTTGCCCTCGAACTTGAAGGGGATGGTGACGATGCCGACGGTCAGGATGCCTGCGTCCTTGGCGCATTGTGCAATGACGGGCGCCGCGCCAGTACCTGTGCCGCCGCCCATGCCTGCCGTGATGAAGACCATGCGTGTGCCGTCGTCGAGCATGGCCTTGATGTCCTCGATGCTCTCCTCGGCACGCTGCCGTCCGATTACAGGGTTGTTGCCTGCGCCGAGGCCGTCCTTGCCCAGCTGCAGGTGATTGGGGACTGGCGAGTCGCTGAGCGCCTTCTTGTCCGTATTGCACACAACGTACGTCACATCGTGTATGCCCTCGCGGTACATGTGGTTGATGGCGTTGCCGCCACCGCCGCCTACGCCCACCACCTTGATGATGCAAGGACTCTCCGTCTGGCGGAAATTAAAATTAATGCCGCCCATAGGCTGTATGTTCTTTTCTTCTGCCATAGCTGTATCGTATTAGGGGTGATTCGTGTGTCATTATTTTTCGTCCTCTTCAGCCTCGTCTGTGAGCATTTTCTCGAATGTCTTCCAGATGCGGCCAAACGTGGAAGGTTTCTTCGGCTTGTCCTGTTCTTCTGGCGTCTCAGGAGATTCCGGGCCATCGGGGTTGTCCTGTTCCTGATCTTCCTGTTTCGGTTCAAAGACGAACTCGTTCTGCAAGGGGGCTTCGGAGGCCTCGCCCACGCAGTTCTCCTTGCCTGCCAGCAGCAGGGCGTAGAGCGTATAGAGGCGGTCCGGCTCACCCACCTGCACACCGAACGAGATGGTGATGTTCTCCGGCAAGCCCTTTGCAATGCGCACGTTGAGGTCGCCTCCTGTCTGGCGGGCAAAAGCTCTCGGGAGGTCAGGGATGCGTGCAGCGCCGCCTGTCACGACGATGCCCGAGAGCATCTTCTCCTTGTATGCCGAGATGTGGTGGCACACGTTGGCGATAATCTCCTCATAGCGTGCCTCGACGATTTCCTGCAGCTTCTCCTCGTCCTCCGTGCGGTCGAAGCTCAAGGTAATCTTCTGTCCCGTCTTGTCCTCGTTGTCAGAGCGGTAGGCGGTGCCGTACTTCTTCTTCAGCTCCTCTGCCTCCTCTGCCTCGACCTTGAGGCTGGTGATGTCGCTCGTCACGTTCGAGCCGCCAAGCGGAATGACGCAGAGGTGGCGCAGGATGTTGTTGACGTAGACGCTCACCGTCGTCGTGTCGGCTCCCATGTCAACCAGCGCACAGCCGGAACGCTTCTCGTTGGGTGTAAGCAAGGCGTTTGCCAGGCACAGCGGCGATATGAACACCTCCTGCACCTCCAGACCGGCTCCTGCCACACACTTGCGGATGTTGTCCTCCAGCGTGGTGCGGGCAATGATGTTGACGAAGTTGGCTTCAAGCATCTCGGCCTGCATGCCGACCGGGTCAACCACGCTGCGGCTGCCTATGGTGAACTCCTGCGGCACAACCTCCTTAATCTGGGCATTGGGATAGACGACACCAATGTTTGTGTCATGCATCTTGTCGATGGTTTTGTGCGAAAGGAGTTCAAGACCGTCGAACTGCAGAAGCACGCGGTTGTGTACCGAGCGCAGCGACTGTCCGCCCAAGCCGATGTAAACACTCTTGACCCTGACGCCAAGCTTGTCGTTCAGCTTGCCCACGACACGCGACAGTGCCTGGGTCGTCTTGTCGATGTTGTCGATGATGCCCTTGCGGATGGTGTTGGACGACTCCTCCTGGGCAAAGGCAAGTACCTGCATACTGCCGTCGGGTTCTCTCTTGCCTGCGATGGCGCGTATAGCTGTCGATGCCAGCTCTACCGCAATAATGATGTCTTTTTCTGCTCCCATATTATTTGTTTTTTTTGTTGTTGGCTTTAGTGCATACCACTTGGTTATCGTAGGCCAGACTGATGGTCTGGTATTTGTTCCAGCCCACGCGCTCCAAACCCTCGCGGTAGAAGATGCGCAGGCGGTGAAGTTTCTCCTGGAAGTTGTCGGCACTGCCCAGCTCGATGACATGCTGCCCGACTCGGGGGTACAGCTCTATCTCTTCAGGGCTGACGACGTGTACCTGCTCTATCTGTTCGCTCCAGAAAAGGTCGTCGTGGATGAAGCGTGCCAGCTCCAGGAGGTGTTCGCTGGCAAACTTCTTCGTAATGTTGCCTGTGGCGACGCACAACTCGACGTTGAAGCCGGCTGTGGGCATCGTCAGCCCGGTGCTGGAGAGGTAGTAGTCCTCGCCTTTCTGACTGATGACATGCAGTATGGGCTGCTGCGGCACGACCTTGATGCAAAGCTTGCCCGCCGCATTATAGTAGCAGGAGGCACGCTCGATGTGCGACTCCTCGAGCATCAGTTGCTCTATCTGTTCCAGGTTGATTGCGCTTATCTTCATCCCCTCGGGCGAGATTTTGTTGCGCGTCAGGATGGAGCGTATGTACTCGTCCGTGATAAAACCATCGGGGATGCTGTCGATGATTTCGACGCAAACGCCCTCGCAGGTTCTGTCCTCTGCCTGGGCGCCAAACTTCCAGATGGCAACCACGAGGTAGCCCACGACTGCCAGAAGCAAGAATATCTTAAAAGCTGTCTTCATGATAGAGGTTGCAGTATTTCGGTTATCTGTGAAGCATAGTTCTCGATGTCGCCGGCCCCGAGCGTGACGAGCACATCGAAGCCGCCTTGACGTACCACGTCGAGTATCTCGTCCTTGTGGCACATCTGCCGTTTGATGCCCGGACGCAAGTTATCATAGATGAGCTTGCTTGTCACGCCCTCGATGGGTGCCTCGCGTGCCGGGTAGATGTCGACGATGCAGACATCATCGACGAGCGAGAGGGCATCGGCGAACTCGCGGTAGAAGTCGCGAGTGCGGGTATAGAGGTGCGGCTGGAAGATGACCTTGATGCGGCGGCCTTGGTACAGTTCGCGAAGGCTCTCTAAGCTGCGGCGTATCTCTTCGGGATGGTGCGCATAGTCGCTCAGGTAGGCCATCTTGTCGGTCCTGATGTGGAAGTCGAAGCGACGGTCAACGCCACTGAACGAGGCCATGCCCTGGCGTATCTCTTCTGCCGTAGCGCCCGCTATCTGTGCCAAAGCCATCGCGGCAATGCCGTTCTCGATGTTGACGCTGACAGGCACGCCAAGCTCGATGCCGGGAATGTTGCCAAGGGGCGAAACGAGGTCGAAGGTGATGCGTCCACCTCCGATGCTGACGTTCTCCGCATGGAAGTCGCCATCCTCGCGGCTGTAAGTATAGACGGTCACGCCTTCCTGCACGTCGGGCTGCATCTTCAACCCCGTGTGCATGACGAGGTAGCCACCGGGCTGTATCAGGCTGCTGTACTTGCGGAAGCTCTCCAAGTAGGCTTCTTCTGTGCCATAGATGTCGAGGTGGTCGGCATCGGTGGCAGTGATGACGCTGGCATAAGGTGTCAGCCAATGGAAAGAGCGGTCGAACTCGTCAGCCTCAATGACGACGTACGGGCTGTCCTTGCTCAGGATGTAGTTCGTGCCGTAGTTCTTCGTGATGCCGCCAAGGAAGGCGTTGCAATCCACATGGCTCTGGTGAAGCAAGTGCGCGGCCATGCTCGATGTCGTCGTCTTGCCGTGCGTGCCAGCCACGCAAAGCCCTTTGAGGGAGCGTGTCAAGGTGCCAAGCACTTGGGCACGCTTCTGTATCTCGAAGCCCTGACTGCGGAAGAAGGTCAGCTCACTGTGCTCTGCAGGGATGGCCGGCGTATAGATGACGAGCGTATGCTCCTTGTCGCGGCACTCAGCAGGGATAAGGTCAACATTGTCCTCATAGTGAATCAGGGCACCTTCCTTGCAGAGCTGCTCGGTGAGGTCGCTCGGCGTCCTGTCATAGCCGCCAACGATGATGCCGCTGTTCAGGAAGTAGCGCGCAATGGCACTCATGCCGATGCCGCCAATGCCGACGAAATATACAGCCTTTATCTTCATTTCCTTTCTTTCGTTATGACGTTATGTCGTTATCACGTTATGACGTTAAATCGTTATTACGACTCTTTGGAAGCCGCAAGCTTGATGACTTCTTCGGCAATGATGCGTGCCGAGTCGCGAAGTGCCATCGCAGCAACATTCTTACTTAGCTCCTGGAGCTTGTCGGCATCGGCAACGGTCTCCAAGGCAAGCGGAATGAGTTCCTCGGGAGCAACGGCATCGCGCACGAGCAATGCTGCCTGGCGGTTGACGAGTGCCATCGCGTTGTGCGTCTGATGGTCTTCTGCCACGTTAGGGCTTGGCACCAGGATGCTGGGCTTTCCCAACAGGCACAACTCACTGATAGTGCCAGCCCCTGCACGGCTGATGACGAGGTCTGCCAAGCCGTACGCCTGGTCCATGCGGCTGATGAAATCCGTCACGACGAGGTTTGTGGGCTTGCCTTTCACGTCGAGTGTCTGCTCTATCTCTTTCTTGTAGTAGCTGCCTGTCTGCCAGATGAACTGCACGGACGAAGCGGCAATACGCGAGAGGTTCCTGATGACGCTCTCGTTCAGTGTTCGTGCCCCCAGGCTGCCGCCAATGAGCAGGATGGTGGGCTTTGACGGGTTGAGACCGAAGGCAGCGGCACACGACTCGCGCGTCAGGGAATCGTTGAGCAAATCCTGGCGTACGGGGTTGCCCGTGAGCAGGATGCGGTCCTTGGGGAAGAAGCGCTCCATGCCTTCGTATGCCACACATATCTTCTGGGCTTTCTTGGCAAGCGTCTTGTTGGTCAGGCCAGCAAAGCTGTTCTGCTCCTGAATGAGGCAAGGGATGCCCAGCTCGTAGGCAGCATTGAGCGTTGCCGAGCTGGCATAGCCGCCCACGCCCACAGCCACATGAGGCTTGAACTCGCGCAGCGTCTGCTTCACCATGCGCTTGCTCTTCAGGAAGTCCATCAGGACGCTGATGTTGCCTGGTTTCCACAGAGGACGGAGCAAGCCTCGCACCGGCAATCCTATTATCTCATATCCGGCAGCAGGCACACGCTGCATCTCCATTCTACCTTCTGCCCCGACAAAGAGTATCTTCACGTCAGGGTTTATCTCGCGCAAAGCATTGGCAATGCTCACCGCAGGGAAGATGTGACCTCCCGTGCCGCCGCCGCTTATTATGACTCTTAGTTCATTCATTTATTCTTTCGTTATGACGGTATAACGGTATGACGTAATAACGTCTCTTTCAATCTTCAATCCTCAATCTTTAATCCTCAATCTTCAATCCTTCACATACTCCGGCTTTCGCTTTGCCGTGTGGCTCACGCTCAGTATCATACCTATGTAGGTGCATGTGATGAAGAGACTTGTGCCGCCTCGACTGACGAGGGGCAAGGGCTGACCTGTGACGGGGAAGGCTCCCACTGCCACCGCCATGTTCATCATGGCCTGCACCACTATCATCAGCGCCAAGCCCATCACCAGATAGGAGGGGAAGAGCGCCTTGCACTTTTGCGCGATGCGCATGGAGCGGTACATGAGCACCAGATACAGGCTCAGCACAATAAAGGCACCCACGAAGCCAAGTTCTTCGATGATGATGGCATAGATGAAGTCGGAGAACGCCTGCGGAATGAAGTCGCGTTGACGGCTGTTGCCCGGTCCGCGTCCGACGAAGTTGCTCGAGGCAATCGCCACCTTGGCGTATGCCTTCTGCGGATTCTCCTGCGGCCTGTACTTGGCAGGGTCGGCAGGACGCTCCTGCTTGTCGGTGATGCGGTGTACCCACGTCGGCACACGGTGCAGCGGGCCTTTCGACATCTGCCACTCGTTGAGCGTCTTCTCCGGGATGGAATATGCCACGGCAAAGACACTGCCTATGCCCAGCGCACCGAGGCATAGTGCACCGATGAGTATCTGTTTGCGTATCTGCGCATAGAAGCAGATACCGAACATGACGATAGCAATAATGAAGGCGGTGGAAGCATTTTCGGTGAAGATGAGGACTATCGTGATGAAGGCTGCGAGTGCCACTATCTTGAATCCAGTCATGCTGGCTCCCTTATTGTCACGAAGCGAAGAAAGGATGAAGCAGCTGAAGCCCACGAGGCTCAGTTTGGCTATCTCGCTGGGCTGGAAGCGTATGAAACCTATCTGTATCCAACGCCCCGCATCGTTCGTCTTCTGGCCGATAGCCAGCACGGCAATCAACAGGAAGAGCGACAGGAACATGCCAATAGTGCAGAATAGCTTGAAGTAGTTGCACGGGATGAAGTGTACCAGCCAAGCGATGAAGACGCCCATCAGCATGAAGGAGGCGTGCTGCATGATGGGGTCCCAGTACGCACCGGAGACGAAGGTCATGCGCGAGCTGGCGCTATACACCTCAATCAGCGATATGCCGCACAGGATGAGGAACACCACCCAGATGCCCAGGTCGCCGTGGATGAGAGTCTTGTTCTGTAGGTTGGATAGTTTCATTGGGAATTATGAGAGCTATGGGAGTTATGGGAACTATAGGTTTCTTACTTGCTCGCAGAACTGTTCGCCTCTGTCCTCCATGTTCTTGAAGAGGTCGAAGCTGGCGCAGCAGGGGCTGAGCAGCACGGTGTAGCCGGGCTTTGCCATGCGGGCGCAAGCCTGCACGCAGTCCTTCATGTTGTTGGTGTCTGCCACAGGGATGCCCAAGCCGTCGAAGAAGGCATGGAGCTTCGTGTTGTCGGCTCCGAGATAGACCAGGCCGGCGCACTTCTTCTGCACCAGTTCCTTGATGGCATTGTAGTCGTTGCCCTTGTCCTTGCCGCCGATGATGAGGATGGTGGGTGTGGTCATGCTTTCGAGGGCATACCAGCAAGCATCGACGTTGGTGGCCTTCGAGTCGTTGATGTACTGCACGCCACCCACGCGGGCCACCTTCTGCAGACGGTGCTCCACGCCCTCGAAGTCACTCAAACTCTGGCGAAGTGAATCATCGTCTATGCCGCTGATGCGGGCAGCTATGCCTGCTGCCAGGCTGTTGTACATGTTGTGCTTGCCGCGCAGGCTCAGGCTCTCCTGCTCCATGTTGAAGGGCGTGGGGTACTCGATGACGTACTGCCCGTCGGCTATGTAGCCTATCATGCCCGTCTTCTTGACGATGCTGAAGGGACACATCTTGGCCCTGATGCCGTACTTCTTGAGTTCGGCAGCGATGATGGGGTCCTCATTCCAGTAAATGAAGGCATCCTCCTCGGTCTGGTTCTGCACGATGCGCATCTTGGCATCGGTGTACTTCTGCATCGAGCCTTCGTAGCGGTCCAGATGGTCGGGCGTTATGTTGAGCAGGATGGCGATGTTGGCACGGAACTCGTACATGTTGTCGAGCTGGAAGCTGCTGAGTTCGATGATGTAGTACTCGTAGGTGCAGCCCTCGGCAATCTGCAGCGCGAGGCTGCGACCGATGTTGCCGGCCAAGCCGACGTTGTAGCCTGCCTTGCAGAAGATGTGGTAGATAAGGCTTGTTGTCGTGGTCTTGCCGTTGGAGCCGGTGATGCAAATCATCTTGGCATCCGTGTAGCGACCGGCGAACTCTATCTCGCTGATGACGGGGATGCCAGCGTCCCTGACCTTCTGCACCATCGGTGCGTCCTCGGGGATGCCGGGACTCTTCACCACCTCGTTGGCATTGAGGATAAGCTCCTCGGTGTGCCTGCCCTCCTCGAAAGGCACACGGTACTGGCCGAGCACCTCCTTGTAGTTCTCCTTTATCTTGCCCATGTCGCTGACGAAGACATCGAAGCCTTTCACCTTTGCCAGCGCCGCAGCTCCCACACCGCTCTCAGCGGCTCCTAACACAACTATCCTTTTCATCTTTTCATTTACCATATTTCCAGACCCTCTCTAACTCCCCCTTAAAGGGGGAGAACTCCCTCCCTTTAAGGGAGGGTCGGGGTGGGTCTTTTATCTTATCTTTAACGTCACGATGGCGAGGGCCGCCATAATGATGGTCACTATCCAGAAGCGGACGGTTATCTTCGATTCCAGCCAGCAGCCCTTCGGCCAGTTGATGAGCACCTTGAAGTCTGCGGGCAGCTGTCCTGGCTTGACGCGGAAGGTGTCGTGCAGCGGCGCACGCTTCACGACGCGCCACTTCTCTCCCCTTCGGTTGCCCATCTTGGCGTATTTGGTCTGCAAAAGCACGCTCAGGCTTTCTATGAAGAAGACGAAGCACAGCAGTGGCAGCAGCAGTTCCTTGTGTATGATGATGGCAGTCACGCCGATGATGCCGCCGATGGCCAGGCTGCCCGTGTCGCCCATGAATACCTGTGCGGGATAGGCATTGTACCAGAGGAAGCCGATGAGTGCGCCGACAAAGGCACAGATGAAGATGACGAGTTCCTCCGAACCTGGAATATACATGATATTAAGGTAGGCAGCCATGTGGATGTGGCTGCTGACGTACGCCAGTATGCCGAGGGCTATGCACATGATGGCAGCGTTGCCGGCGCAGAGGCCGTCCATGCCGTCGTTCAGGTTAGAGCCGTTGCTGACCGCCATCACGATGAAGGTGGTGACGATGACGAAGAATATCCAGCCTGCCGCCGTGCGGTATTTGCCGAGGAAGCGGAAGAGGTTGGCGTAGTTGAGGTTGTTGTTCTTGACGAAGGGAATGGTGGTGATGGTGCTCTTGACCATCTCGCTACGGTGCGTCACCACTTGCTCCGTGCCCTGCCGTTCGCCTTCGATGTTCTCGCAGATGACGGCATCGGGACTTAGCCAAAGCGTCAGGCCAATGACCAAGCCGAGCACAGCCTGACCAATGAGCTTGTAGAGGGGACGAAGACCATCCTTCGTGACCTTCATCTTGAGGTAGTCGTCGGCAAAGCCCAACGCTCCGAGCCATACGGTGGTGAAGAGCATGAGGAGCATGTAGATATTGCGCAGGCGGCCCAGCAGCAGGCAGGGCACGAGGGTGGCGATGATGATGATGATGCCGCCCATGGTGGGCACGCCTCTCTTCTCCACGCCGTAGGGGTCGATGCTGGCGTCTCTTTGTTCCTCGCTGACACCATGCCGCTTCATCCATTTGACGAAGTACTGGCCGAACCACATGGATATGAGGAGGCTCAGCACCAGCGTGAGCACAGCACGGAAGGAGATGTAGTGCCAAAGATTGGCTCCCGACACACCGAACTCTCCTAAATATCTGAACAGATAGTATAGCATTTTTTGATGATTTCTTTATGTTGTTTCATATTGCTCGTTATCAAACACTTACACGTTTCGTACCGATTAGTGCGTGGACTTGTGCCAATAAGTACGTGGACTTATAGACATAAGTACGTGGACTTATGGCAATAAGAACGTGGACTTGTGGGCATAAGTCCACGCACTTTTTTCAACCCCTTCGCCAAGGGGTTATATTCCGAACGCTTCGCGTATGACTTCATGGTCGTCGAAATGATGTTTCACGCCTTTGATAATCTGGTAGTCTTCGTGTCCCTTGCCTGCCACGAGAATGACATCGCCGGGCTGCGCCAGTGTGCAGGCTGTGCGGATGGCTTCCCGCCTATCTACAATGCTGAGGACACCCTTCCTCTGGCTTGCGTCGAGACCTGCCAGCATGTCGTTGATGATCTCCTGCGGCTCCTCGAAGCGGGGATTGTCGCTCGTGATGATGACACGGTCGCTGTTCTTTACAGCTTCCTGCGCCATCAGCGGACGCTTCCCCTTGTCGCGGTTGCCGCCAGCGCCGCACACCGTCCAGCACTTGCCCCTGCCCTGCAAGACCTCGTTGATGGTCGTGAGGACATTGACGAGGGCATCGGGCGTATGGGCGTAATCGACGATGGCCGTCACACCTTCCTTCGAGCGGATGGCCTCGAACCTGCCGTTGACGGGCTTCTGCGCACTGAGCAGCACGAGAGCTTCCTGTGGCTTGACGCCCAGCATGACGCATGTGCCATAGACGGCAAGCAGGTTGCTGACGTTGAAGCGTCCCACGAACTGCACGCTCACCTCCCTGCCGTCAATCTCCAAGTCCATGCCCTCGAAGCTCTCCTCCAGGATGCGGGCCTTGAAGTCGGCGGCGCTGTGGAGCGAGTAGGTCTTGACCTTTGCCTTGCAGTTCTGCACCATGACCATGCCGTTGCGGTCGTCGGCATTGATGATGGCGAAAGCGTCTGCGGGCAGGCAGTCAAAGAAACCCTTCTTCGCGTCGCGGTAGGCTTCGAAAGTGCCGTGGTAGTCGAGGTGGTCGCGCGTCAGGTTGGTGAAGATGCCGCCACTGAATGTAAGGCCTCCGATGCGCTTCTGGCTGACGCTGTGGCTGCTGACCTCCATGAAGGCGTAGGCACAGCCCTCGTCGGCCATCCTGCCGAGGAGTCGGTTCAGGGTGATAGCGTCCGGCGTCGTCACTTCTGTAGGAATGGCCTCGCCGTCGATGTAGTTGCAGACGGTACTGCACAGGCCGCACGTGTAGCCAAGCTGGCGGAAGATATTGTAGAGCACGGTGGCAATGGTCGTCTTGCCGTTGGTGCCGGTCACGCCGACGAGGTGCATCCGTTCGGTCGGGTCGCCGAAGAAGTGCGTGGCAAGCGTGCCGACGACGTCTTCGGTATTGGGATAGACGAGGTAGGTCACGTCTTCTTTCGTCTCTTCGGGAAGCTTCTCGCAGACGATGACGCTTGCGCCAAGGTCGATGGCGCCAGCGATGAAGGAGTGGCCGTCAACCTGTGTGCCGCGCATGGCGACGAAGGCTGCGCCCTTCCGGATGCGGCGGCTGTCGATCTCGATGCCTGTCACTTCCCTATCTATGCTGCCCACCACCTGCTGTGGCTTGCAGTCGTGTATCAATTGTTGGAGATTCATGGTTCCTTTTTCTTTTTATTTGTGGGCTTAATGGGTTTCACGGGTTTCATAGGCTGCCCATTAGACCCATCTTTTATCTATTCTTTGGCGAGGCCGTCAGGTTGATGGTCCTGCCCTTGGTGGCTATTGTGCCTGGGGCAATGTCCTGTTTAATTATCTCTCCACAGCCATTGATGCGGACGCGCAGGCCTCGCTGTTGCAGGGTATAGACGGCATCCTTCACACCCATGCCGGTCACGTCGGGCACCTTGTTCAGGGGCACGGTGTCGGCATCCGCTATCTCGACGTGCTTGTCCGACAGCCCCATGCCTTCGATGATGGCCTCGGCACGACGCTTGCTGCCCTTCGTCACCTCGGGGACGAAGACGGAGTTGGTGTCGGCTGCCGCAATGGCACTGCGCATTGAGTCGCGCGACATGATGTACTGCGATATCTCACTGAAGACGGGACCGCACTGGCCGCCACCCGATGCGGGCAAGCCTTGCTTCTTGATGCAGACGATGCAGCTGTACTTCGGGTCGTCGCTGGGGAAGTAGCCGCAGAAGCTGACCATGTACTTTCGGCCGGCGTAGGAGCCGTTCTCGCTGAACTGCGCCGTGCCTGTCTTGCCGCTCACCTTGAAGAGCCTGCCGCCATTGCCCGCCTTCCTGCCGAGACCGCCGCTGACGACGTGCTCCAGGCAGTACTGGATGTCCTTCAGGGTGGAAGGCTTGCAGATGCGCTCCTTGATGACCTCCGTCGGGAACTCGCGCAGCACCATGCCGTCCTTAAGCTCTGCCTTCACGAAGCGCGGCTTCACCATCTTGCCACCATTGGCAATGGCATTGTAAAAGGTGAGCGTGCTGATGGGCGGCAGCATCGTGACGTAGCCGATGCTCATCCACGGCAGGTCGGTCTTGCTCCAGTAGCGCTCCTTGCTGAGAGGATGCGGCACACGGGGGGAAGGCGCATTGTGGAAGGGAAGATTGAGGGGAATGCCAACGCCTTCGCGATGCAGACCGTCAACATAGGCCGCTGGGTTGCTGCTATAGGCTTCATCAATAATCTTGCTCACGCCGATGTTGCTGCTCTGCCCGAGGATGTCCTCCACCTTGAGCGTGCCATAGCCTCCACGGTGCCAGTTGTGGTCCTTCATGTTGCGTCCGTGCATGTTGACGATGCCCGGAGCACAGTCCACAGTCTTGTTCAGGTCTATCTTCCCGTCCTCCAACGCCACCATGATGCTGGCGGTCTTGAAGGTAGAGCCGGGTTCCCAAAGGTCGTAGATGGCATGGTTGTCCATCTCGTAGTACTCGCCGTCCTGCGCACGGGACAAGTTGACGATGGCCTTCACGTCACCCGTCTTGACCTCCATCACAATGGCAACGCCGATCTCGCCGTTGACCAGCTCTTCCTTCAGCTTGCGGCGCAGGGTACGGTCGGCAAAATCCTGGATGTTGATGTCGATGGTGGTGAGCAGGTCGTGACCGTTCTCTGCCTGCACATCGACGATGGGCACCCTGCGGTTGCGCATCACGATGAAGTGCTTCGAGCCGGGCTTGCCGCGCAGGATGCTGTCGTAGCTCATCTCCAGTCCACACTTGGGCCGGCTGCTCGTGTCGTTGAAAAGCTCGCCGATGGTGCGGCTTGCCAGCCCGCCGTACGGCTTGAGGCGAAGCAGCATCTCGTCGGCATGGAAGCCGCTGCGGTACATGCTCTCCCTCAAGAACGGCAACTCCTTGCAGGCACGGTACTGGACATAGGTGGCGAGCTTCGGATAGATGCGCCACGAATACTTGCCGCGAGCCTTGCCCTTGAGCAGACGCTCACGGAACCAGTCAGCATCGCGGTCGGGGAAGATGCGTGCCAAACCTTGCGCTATGCTGTCGAGGTCAACGCGGAATGCCGAGTCGCGGAAAGCCCTTGTCTTTGCCTCGATGCTCGAGTCGGGATCGTGCACGGCGAAGTCCATATAGAGGGCGTACTTGGGCACAGTGCCGGAGAGCACCTGGCGGTCGCACGACAGAATGTTGCCGCGGCTGGCAGGTATCGTGGCGGTCTTGCTGTTGCGCCCCACCTCCTTCCAGTAGTCGCTTTCCGGCGGCAGCATGGTATAGAGAGCCTTGCCCAGAATATACAATCCGACCAGGCACATCAGCACGAAGATGACAACGTACCGTCTTGGGGCTATATCTTTACCTGTTTGCTTCATGCAGCTTATAGGTCTTATAGGTCTTATTCTCTAATAATAAATGGTGCGACTTTGCTGGGCAGCAGCGTGCTGTCGCCCTGTTCGCGGAGTTTCTGTTCGAGCTGGCTCTGGCGACAGAGCAGTGTGAGTTCGCTGACGCGGGTGATGCAACGATAGCGCCAATCCTTGAGTTCTGCCTCAAGCTCGGTTTCCTTCATCATCTCCACCTGCGCCTGGTAGCCGTTGGTAATGTAGAGGAAGATGCCCGCCAGACAGAGCAGCAAGAGCTTCCACTGACGGAGGAACCAGCGCGGCGCAGCGTCCAGCATCTGACGGATGCCGTCGATGGTCATTTCATCGACTTCATCGTCATCGCTGACCAGCGAACGCATCAGCTTCTCCTTGTCGCTGACAGGCTCCGCGGCCTCCTGAACCTCCTGAGCTTCCTGAACCTCTTGAGCCTCCTGAGCTTCATCCTGCTCATCAAGCCCATCAAGCCCATTGTCCCCATCAAGCCCATCAAGCTCATTCGCCTCTTGCAGCTCTTCGAAGCTATCCAACTCTATCTCTGCCATGTGTTTCGTTATTTCGACATTACGTTATTACGACATTACGATTCTCTCTTCTCTGCCACCCTTAGCTTTGCGCTGCGGCTGCGCGGATTGCTGTTCTGCTCTTCTTCGCCGGGAATGATGACGCTGCGGTTGACGGCTTCGAGCGGTGCATTGCTGCGTCCGAAGACGTCTGTCTCTACCCTACCCTCTGCATTGCCAGCCTTCACCATGTTCTTCACCATACGGTCCTCGAGGGAGTGGTAGGTGAGGATGCTCAGCCTCCCTCCTGGGCGGAGCAGCTCTGCGGCTGCCGTGAGCATCTGTCGCAAGGCAAGCATCTCGCCGTTCACCTCGATGCGAAGCGCCTGGAAGACACGCGCCAGGTCTTTCTTCTCGCGGTCGTAACCCATCAACGGTTTTAACACCTCCACCAGCTCGGTTGTCGTCGTGATGGGTTGTTGCTGGCGGGCCTTGACGATGGCGGAGGCGATGCGGCGGCTGTTCTTCAACTCGCCATAGAGGTAGAGGATGTCTGCCAACTGCTCTTCGCTGTACGCTTCGACAATCTTCCTTGCATCGAGGCTGGCACGCTGGTTCATCCGCATGTCAAGCGGTGCGTCGAAGCGGAAGCTGAAGCCGCGCCTTTCCTCGTCGAAGTGATGACTGCTCACGCCCAAGTCGGCCAGTATGCCGTCCACCTGCTCGTGCCCATAGTAGAGCATCCAGTTCTTCAGGAAGCGGAAATTGCTGCGGATGAAGGTAAAATTTGGTTTTGAGGTTTCAGGTCGCTTCGCTTTCTGGTTATAAGGTGAAGCCGCCTCATTCCTTAAAACCTCATAACCTTCTAACCTCCTAACCTCTTCCATCGCATCCTCGTCCTGGTCGAAGCTGTAGAGATGCCCTGTGCCGTTGAGCCTTCGGAGAATCTCCCTGCTGTGTCCGCCTCCACCGAACGTGAGGTCAACATATATGCCGCCGGGCTTGACATTCAGCCCGTCGACCGCTTCACCAAGCAGCACCGGCACATGATATCCCTCACACTTCGCGTACATTATTTATTATTTTATATAGGGTCTATGGGGCTTATGGGACTTATGAGGCTCATGGGTGCTTTTAGAAGGCTTGCTCCTTCATCATCTCCTCTAGGATGTTTCCTGCTTCCTTTTGCTTTTCCAGCAGAACGTCCCCTCCTTGTTTGCTCCAGATTTCTATGACATCGTCCATTCCATTGAAGCGCACGTCGCTTTTTATGCCGGCATGTTCCATGTAACGGCGGGGGATAAGCATACGGCCGCTGCTGTCCAGGGTGATGTTCTCCGCATCAACCGTGAAGAGGCGTAAAGCCTGCTGCTGGTTGCGGTCGAAGGGATTGGTCCGAGCCCGGATAGCGTCAACGCGGGCCTCCCACACACTCTTGGGGTAGAGCACGAGGCAAGGCTCGAAAAGGTCGCGACGCAACACCAGCCCTTCTTCCTCTTCCTGCTGTAGGACTTTACGGAAGGCGCTGGGCACGAAGACACGTCCCTTTTCGTCCGTTTTGGCATCTATGCTTCCTGTGAATCTCATCGTTCTTTTTGTTTTTCGGTGCAAAGATACACAATTCCCCACAATTCCCCACAATTTCCCCCAACTTTTTTTTATTAGTGTTTTGCTTTATGTTGTTGATAACCTTCTTTCGGGTTCGTCTTTTCCTCTTACGAAACCCTATAAATAAAGAGGTTTCAGCACATTACAGATGCCTCTGCAGTGCTGTTGAAAACTTTTTTCTTCACTTTGCAAAAAGGTGGGGGAAGTTTCGCATCAATGAGAAAAAAGGACATCGATTTGTTGTCTGATACTGCTGCCCAGCAAAAGCGTCCTGCCCACCTCCTCTGCCTGAGCAGTCGAATCGTTAACAAACATAAATTACTCTAAATTCTGAGTGCTGATAGGCTATATAAAGAATTAATTTTGTAACTTTGCCTCGCAATAAGACATCCTATGATACATTTTATACCTATGAAAGGACTCTTTCCTGTCCTTTTCCTTCTTGTAATAAGCCAAGCAAGTGCTGCCGACAACGTGACTGAATTCTTCCTTGACACCGTGGATAGCGGCGACGGCTCCTGGCCTTGCCTCTTCTACGAGTTGAACTACAACAGCGACATCACCTATGCCGAGAGAGCCAAATGGCATTCAGCCGATGAGGACGAGAGCTACTGGCGCGAAGGCATCGGCCCGTTCAGCATCGATCAGAACAAGTTCCTCGTCACCCAATGGCAAAGCACTGTCCATCCTATCCTCATCCGCCGACACTTCACGCTCACGGCAGAGGACTTGGTGAAGATTGAAATCGGTGTGGTCAACATGATGTACAGCTACGACGAGAACCCGACGTTCTGGCTCAACGGCACCCGTATCGCCACAGCCACCGGATGGAACGACGACAACTATGCCACCTACCGCTTCCCCAATACCAGGAAGAAACTATTGGTGGAAGGCGACAACGTGCTCTGCGTCTCCCTGCAGCAAGGCTCCGGCGGCGGTCACATCGACTACGGACTGAGCGTGACCTACGACCCCACAAACACTGCCATCAGTCCACTCCCTGCCTCACCAGAGGATGAACGTGTTTACAACCTGCAAGGTCAAATCGTAAACAGCGAGTCCTACTCTGGCATCATCATCACACAAGGTAAAAAGATTCTACGTAAATAACAAACACACATGAACAAATCCCTTTTTCTCCTGGCAGTTGTACTCTTTACTGTTTGCTGTCAGGCACAGACCAACGTCAGCGTCGTGGACTGCCCCGACCGCGAACAGACCAACGCGAACTACACCAACTTCCGCGAACCCCTGCAGCAGGCGCCGCTCCTGAAGTTGCCCGTCGGGAAGGTACAGCCCCGAGGCTGGCTCCGCAAATACCTCGAACTGCAGCGCGACGGACTGAATGGTCAGCTCGGCACCGTCAGCGCATGGCTCGACAAGAACAACAACCAATGGCTCTCCAACCAAGGCGACCACGGATGGGAAGAGGTGCCCTACTGGCTCAGAGGCTACAGCAGTCTGGCCTTCATCTTGGACGACGAAGCCATGAAGCGCGAGGTGGACACTTGGATCAATGCGGTGCTGAACAACCAAGCCTCCAACGGACGGCTCGGTCCCGACGGCTACGACGGCTCCAGCCCCGACCTCTGGGCCAAGATGCCGATGCTCTGGGCACTGCAGACCTACTACGAAGCCACTGGCAAGGCCCGTGTGCTGTCAGCCATGAACCGCCACTTCAAGTGGGAACTGACCATCGACGACAGCAAGTTCCTGAAAGGTCTCTGGCAGGAGAAGCGCGGTGGCGACAACCTCTGGAGCGTGCTCTGGCTCTACAACCGCAACGGCGACAAGACCATCCTGCCACTCATCGACAAGCTCCACCGCGCCACGTCCGACTGGACGATGCAAGGCAACCTGCCCAACTTCCACGGTGTGAACGTGGCCCAAGGCTTCCGCGAACCCGCTACATATTATATGTACACGGGCGACAAGGAGATGCTTGAGGCTACCTATCGCGCCCACAACGAGATGCGCAGCCGCTTCGGACAGATGCCGGGCGGCATGTATGCTGCCGACGAGAACGCCCGCAACGGATACTACGACCCACGCAACGGTGCCGAGACCTGCGCCATAGTGGAACAGATGGCGAGCGACGAGATTCTGATGGGCATCACGGGCGACATCTTCTGGGCCGACCATTGCGAGAACGTGGCCTTCAACTCCCTGCCTGCAGCACTCACGCCCGACATGCGTGCCCTGCGCTACATCACGTCGGCCAACATGGCCATCAGCGACGAGAAGAACCATGCACCCAGCATCGACAATGCCCTGCGCGGGATGCTCAGCATGAGTCCCTTCAGCTCCCGCTGCTGCCAGCACAACCACGGCATGGGATGGCCCTACTTCTCGGAGCACCTCGTCATGGCAACTGCCGACGGCGGACTGGCCACGATGCTCTATGCTGCCAACGAGACGACGGCTCTGGTGGCCGACGGCGTATCGCTCCGCATGGAGGAGACCACCAACTATCCTTTCGACGAAGCCATCCAGCTTACGCTCCATCCCGAACAGGATGTCACCTTCCCCCTCTACCTGCGCATCCCTGCCTGGGCAGAAGGGGCATCGGTCAGCGTGAACGGTGAGAATCAAGCCATCGCAGATGCTGCCGGACGCTACGTCCGCATCGAGCGCAAGTGGCAGGAAGGCGACGTCGTCAGCCTGCGTCTGCCCATGACGGTGCGCTCCACCGTTTGGCAGCAGAACAAGTCGAGCGTCAGCGTCGATTACGGTCCGCTCACGCTCTCGCTCAAGATAGACGAGGAGTTCGAACAGCACGACAGCCGCGACCCGGAGTTCGTGCAGGACGACTCGCACTGGCAGTCGGGCGTCGATGCTTCGCTGTGGCCTTGCTATGTGCTGCGGGCGAAGAGCGACTGGAACTACGGCCTGGTGGTCGATGAGCAGAACCTGCCCATCGAATTCAGCGTAAAGCATAAGCCCTGGCCAGAGAACGACCAGCCTTTCACTCAGGAAGGTGTACCCTTGGAGTTCACGGCTGTCGGCCGTCAGATACCGTCGTGGAAGTTCGACCAGACAGGCATGACGGACTTCCTCCCCACCAAGTATGCCAAGCGTGCCGAGACAACGACCCCCATCACCCTCATCCCTATGGGAGCCGCCCGCCTGCGCATCTCTGCCTTTCCCAGAGAAAAGGAATAGACGATTTCAGTCCCGTAGGAGGATAAATCCCCCTACACGTACTCCAGCGTCAGCAGGTGGTCGGGGGAGAAGACGGCCTGTGCCGTGGCGAGGAGGTCGTCGGGCGTGATGGCGTCGAGGCGGTCGAAGAGCTGTTCCTTTGTGAGCGTCTCGCCGTAGTGAAGATAGCGCTTCGCCATGCCGATGGCCACGTTCTCGAAGTTGTCGTAGCTGATGCCTATCTGCCCTTTGAGCTGACGACGGGCAGCATCGAGCGTACGCTGAGACATCGGGCTTTGCATGAGCTTGTCCAGTTCCCGAAGGACAAGTCGGCGGCAACGGGCGCGGTCCTTGGCGTCGCAGCCATAATAGACCGTCCAAAGCCCAGTATCCGTGTAGGCCGTGCAATTGCTCTCGACGGTATAGACCAGCCCGCTGCGCTCGCGCAGGGCAAGGTTCAGGCGGCTGCTCATGGCAGGCCCGCCCAGCATGTTGCTGAGGAAATATACATGAAGGTGGCGCGGGTCACTCCCTCCGAAAGCCTGTGCGCCAATGAAGCCCGTGACGCAGCTGTGGAAAAGATCACAAGGACCAGGGAGGAACGCCGCCAGGAGAAGAAGAACCGCATCATGATGGAGGACTTGCCCGTACTGGAACAGGTGATACTTACGCC